>NZ_AP025304.1:15000-25858 GCF_036492425.1 Persicobacter psychrovividus | reverse complement strand
TATTGATTTAGCTTATTATAAATCGAACATAAAATATTATAACTATCAGTAAAAGAATGAGTTATATTCGATTTTTGACGAAAATTCTCAACTTTTCACTACGGTTTTTTGATCGTCAATACGCTGTTATAAGTGAATGGACGAACTTGATATTTTCAGCATATTATCTGTAAAGTAAAACTTTTATACCCATCATCAACCAACCTTTTTTCAGCGAGTATTTGCCCGCTTTTTACATCAGCATTATACTAAATCAACCATAAAATAATCAAACCTAATTACCCAACATCAACCCATTTTTTGGAATGGACATCAACAGCTTTTTAGTTTTTCATATTTGTTAATTTTTCGTGTTTTTAAGAGTAATCAACGACTCTAATGCTTTTTATTTTTGGCATCATTATTTAAGCCTTCGGACTTGAATAATGATGCTTTTTTTATGCCCTTCAGGACTGGATCAGTGGGCTGAAATCAATGGCTGGGATGGCGCCGTTTTCATCGACTTTGGGGATTTCAATGAGGACCTCAGGAAAGCCGAATTGCTTCAGGTATTTGAGGAGTACACGTCGGGTATCCTCGGCGATCAGCTCGGTGTGGTCGGCAATGCGGTTATAGATTATGCCACGGATATTGAGGCCTCTCTGCTTGGCGATTTCAAGGCTCATCAGGCTATGATTGATACTTCCAAGCTTGGCCGAACTCACCAACACGGTTGGGTAATCCTGCGCCTGCAGGTAGTCCAGTACAGTGGTTTCGGCATTCAGCGGAACATACAAACCACCCACACCCTCGATAATCACCTGTTCGTATTGCTCCGTGAGCTGATCTGTTGCCTGCTTGATGGTCATGGGATCAATCACCTTGCCTTCAAGTGAAGCAGAAAGCTCTGGAGAAGCAGGATAATCGAAGATATAGGGACAGGTAAGGCCTGAACGATCGGCCTCCTGCATGGGAATGCCCATAAGCTTTCGGTGCATCTCGATGTCCTCTGAGGTGTCTTTACAGCCCGTTTGTGACAGTTTCTGAGTGATGACATTGCAGCCCTGATCCTGCAGGTATTTGGCCAGTAATCCTGTGGCATACGTCTTGCCAGCGTCGGTATCTATGGCGGTAATGAAGATGGGTTTGTTCATGTTTTCGGTATTTGGAAGCAAGCGGATGCTTGCATGATTTTGGGGTCGCAGCGGGATGCTACGACCAGAGATTATGATCGTTTTTTAAGGACAAAAAACATCCCGTGGTAGGTCAGTCGGACGCCCTTTTCATCACGGAATTGTTGGTCGTATTGCCGTTGGAATTTGATGACTTTGGTGATGCTCCACGGTCGCTTTTGCAAGCCATTAACGCCTGTTCGTTTGAGGTGGCCGAGGACTTTTCTGGCGTTGTCGAAATACATCGGATAGTGAACCTGCTCAGCATGCAGGCAGTCGAAATCAGACAGCAAATCCAAGTGTTCTTCCAGGTTCATATAAGGCAATCCCTGACCGCTGAGTTCACGCACTTCCCGACAGTTGTCGGGTCCGAAAGTGGAGAAACAAAGGAGTCCCTGAGGGACTATTTGGTCGTGCAGTTTTTGGAAGAAAGCCTTTGGATCGCTCAGCCATTGAAAGGTCGATCCAGATAGCACCAAATCAAGGTCTTCGGGCAATTCCAACTGTTCGATGTCGCCACTGAGCGGTGAGAAGTCCGGGCGGATCTGCTCGATCACCGACATACTTTCATCCACCAGATCATTCACCCATAGTTGCTCAATCTGAGCATGGGGCAAGAGCCTGCTCAGCATGCCCGATCCTGCACCGATTTCCAGTGCCCGCCCAATGATTGGCGATCGGTGGACTTCAATCAGCTCGCTGAGCTTTTGGGCCATTTTTGCCTGTACTACCGCTGATTCGTCGTAAGTATCGAGACTTTGTCGGAACCGCTCACGAACCAAAGATTTATCTATCATTTCAGTCATCACATCATATTCAAAATTGGTTCAATGGTTCAAGCGTCCCGCTTGGACCTCTGGTCGTAGAACCCTTTCTACGATCCCAACTGGTTTTTTATTGTCCACAGATTACACAGATTACCACAGATTTTTTGTTTCGCAAATCGGATATCACCTCTGGTCGTAGGCTCCCGTCTACGACCCATTCATTACTAACCATCAACCAACACATCCCAACATTCCCACCCCCCAAAAGGGTAATGGGCTCCTTCGATCCTTTTCAGGTCTACGGCTGGAAACTGTTGCCAGTAATTCGCCTGATGTTCGGTCGGCATGATCAGGTCCTGATCGCTGACGATCGCCCGTTGGAACAGCGGACTTTTGGCAGGCTGTTGTTTGACCAGCTGTTGGAGTTGGTCCAGCTCTTCCTGCTGATCTTCGAGCGTTCGCATTGGAGCCGAATAACTCGCCATGCCCGAGCGTCCGCCACACATCCGAAGGAAGAAACGATCGCGGTTCTTCTCCGAAAAGTGATCCAGTGTTCCCTGGTAAATGGCCTCGGGAATACCGAACTGATCATGGATCGGCTGACAGGTTCCGTTGATGGCCGTGGTGCTTTTTGCCTGTTTCAAAAGCGCCTCGAAATACTGGTTGGCCACCCATACGCCCATCGACCAGGCAACGATATGCACCTGGTGGTATCGGGCGGTTTGCTCTTCGATCATCTGCGGTTCAATTGTGCGGTAATCGTAGATCAACAGCACATCGAATTGCTCACTGAGCAGGTGCTTCAGTGGGGCGGGGTCTTGTCCCCATCCGCAAAAAAATAGCATAAGCTCCGCTCGATTTTCATTGACTGCCCAGTGTGTTTTCATGGAGGTAAAGGTAATTAAAAATTGTGGTTGTAGGGGATGTTGCCCGCTTGGTCGGCAGGTGATCAGGGATTGTTTTTCAGCAACTCCAGAAAAGGCTCCAGGTCTTGTATCTGCATGTCGGCAGTCAGGGAAATCCGTAACCTTGCGGAGCCTTGTGCTACTGCTGGCGGGCGTATCGGGAATACGAGAAAACCATTTTGTTGCAGGTTTTCTGCCAGCTGTACGGTGGCTTCATTTTCACCGATAATCAGGGGAATGATATTACTCTGGCTTGGGGCGTTGAGGTGGTTAAGGACCATCGTTTTTTGTACGTGTTCAGATACAGAATTTAGATGACCCCGTTTTTTTGTACGTTTTACGAAGTCTCTAAATACGTAAACCGACCATGACACATTGATTGGCGGCAGTGCGGTGGTAAAGATCAGTGGCCTCATTTTATTGATCAGGTAGTCTTTCAGTACCTCGTTCATCACGGTAAAACAGCCCATCGAGGCCATGCCTTTTCCCATAGGGCAACTGATGATATCGACCTTATTGATGACCTGTTGCTCCTCGCAAATGCCGAGTCCCTGCTCGCCCCGTGTACCGATCGCATGGGCCTCATCGATGTAGAGCATGCAGTCGTATTCTTCCTTGATTTTGCAGAGCTCCCGCAGGTCGGCAATGTCTCCGTCCATGCTGAAAATGGTTTCAGTGATGATGACCACCTGCTCGTATTTGTGTCGGTATTTTTTCAGGAAGCTTCGGAGATGTTCGTAGTTCAGGTGTCGGTATCTGATCAGGTCGGCATCGCAAAGTCGGGCACCGTCGATGATGCTCGCGTGGTTGAGTTTGTCGGAAAGGATGAGGTCTTTCTTACCAAGCAAGGCGGGTAAAATCCCGACGTTGGCATGGTACCCAGAGTTGAACAGCAAGGCGCCCGTCTTTTGATAATAGTGGCAAAGGAGCCTTTCGAATTCTCCATAGGCGGGGTGGTTGCCTGTCAGTAATCGGGAGGAAGTGGCACTGAGTCCGAACTGATCGAAGAGGGCATCTTCGGTAATTTGGGCATAGAAGTTTCGCAGGTGCTGAGGGTCGTGGGCAATACCGAGGTAGTCATTTGAGGAGAGGTTGAGCATCCGTTTTCCCTGGTACTGCACCCACGGGCCACCGAGCGGCTCGATCTCCTTCAGGCTTCTCAAGTTGCCCTTTTCAGAAAGTATGTTCAGTTGGTTTTGATAATCTTCGTACATGATTTTTTGATTTAAATCGAGGCTGATGATTCGGGTTTATTTTGATTCAAGCGTCTCGCTTGGATCAACCTATTTAGTGCTTAGTCCAAGCGGGACGCTTGAACTAAGAAGGTGCCCTATAATTTGCGAACAACCCCAACAAAGGCATCCGTCAATACCCCCAAATCCTGATCACTGATCACAAACGGAGGCATCAGATAGACATTCTTCCCAAATGGGCGAATCCAAACGCCTTTTTCCACAAACAACTTCTGGGCTTCTCCCATATCGACAGGGGCTTTCATTTCGACAATTCCTACGGCACCAATAATTCGAATATCAACGACTTGAGGCAGGCTGCTTAAAGTAGGTAATGTAGCTTGAAAGTGGGCATTGATGCGCCTTACGTTGGCCTCCCAATCGCTTTCCTGCAACAGCTTCAGGCTCGCTACTGCCACCGCACAAGCGAGCGGATTCCCCATAAAAGTCGGTCCGTGCATGAATACATGTGGGCTGTTGGAAGAGATTGTCAAAGCTACTTTTTCGGTGGTCATCGTCGCCGCTAAAGTCATGTATCCTCCTGTGATTGCCTTGCCCAGACAAAGGATGTCAGGCACCACATCGGCATGCTCCATAGCGAATAATTTTCCTGTTCTTCCGAAGCCCGTGGCAATCTCATCGAAGATCAAAAGGACATTGAACTCATCCGCCAAGGCCCGCAAGCCACGAAGGTATTCGGGATGATACGCCCACATACCCCCAGCGCCTTGAAGGATCGGCTCGATGATGATCCCTGCGATTGCTTCGTGATGTGCTTGGAGTTGCTCCCGCATACTGTCCAGATCCGAAGGATCCCAGTCGCCATCGAATCGGCTCCTCGGCTGATCGGCAAAGTGGTGAATCGGCAGGATGCCATTGAAGATTTGATGCATGCCCGTCACTGGATCGCAAACCGACATGGCATGGAAGGTGTCCCCATGGTAGCCCGACCGAACGGTCAGGAACTTGTTCTTTTCGGACACCCCCTGACTGTACCAATACTGAATCGCCATCTTCAGGGCTACCTCAACAGCAATCGATCCCGAGTCCGCCAAGAATACTTTTTGCAAAGGTTCGGGTGTCATATCGACCAACAGCTTCCCCAGCTCAACCGCAGGTGCATGCGTGATCCCGCCGAACATCACATGGGACATCTTCCGGCTTTGATCCTGAATCGCCTGGTTCAATACCGGGTGGTTGTAGCCATGCACCGCACACCACCACGACGACATCCCATCGATCAGCTCACGACCGTCCTTTAGCTTCAGCCGAACGCCCGCAGCCGAATCGACCGCATACACCGGGAGTGGGTCAATCATCGATGTGTAGGGGTGCCATAAATGTTCCCGATCAAAGGCCAAAAGTTCCTGCTCGTTCATCTTTCCAAAAAGTAGTTCTTACCATTCATTCATCTTCATCCATCGAAGCGGTCTGCCTCAAATGAAGGTGTAATTTAATCTTTTGGGATGTAAGCAATGCAGCCGTAGCGCATAAAAATCAATCCTTGGGAGCGTGTGGCGTTTAGAGTACCCGTAGGGCGGGCAGTTTACATAATAGTTATTTTGTAAACTGCCATATTTTCAAATGTGTTTACAAAACGATAAGGAGGAAAAGAGAAATGTAACCCGTTTTTGGGTGTAAGGAAATGGCAATCGGAGAAGCTTTCCCGAAGTAAGGATGAAGAGATTTTGAGATGAGGCATCGACATAAAAAAAGGGCAGACCATCAATGATCTGCCCTTTTTTGAATGCTTGTGATGGGCTTACAGTTGCTCTTTCTGGCTTTGTGCCCATTGGCTGAGGCTGTCCAAAAGTTGAGCTCTTTCTTCTACAGTCAGGTGCTCACTTTGGGCGAAAACCTGCTCGGCCTTGGCGATCATGTCCTTTTCAAGTAATGCCCGACTTGCCTTAGGTTTGGGCATCGGAGCTGATTTCAAAGTGAATCGTTCGACGGTTTTAGACAACTCTTCAAGGTCCTGAATAGGCTGTTTAATCTGCCCTGCATGCTGGGAGATCTTCTTCAGGTGACCTTTACTGATCTTGATATTTCCTTCCAATAAGTCGCTCTGCATCTCAGTGCTGAGCAAGTTTACACCACGGTAGAAGGAGGCGTAATTACGGATTGTTCGGTCGCTTTGATTGACCTGATTGGCGATCGTTTTAGCGGAAATATTGGAGGTATTCCCCTCTAAAAGAGGAAAATCTTTCCTCTTTTCTTCGTCTAATTTTTTCTTGCGGCCTTGCTGCTTCTTTTCACGCTCATACTTCATCCCGATCAGGTAAGCACGCTTCTCATCAGTAAGGTTTCTTCGGCCCAACTGCGTGTTGATCATCCAGTCTTTAACCTCTTCAATATCCTGAAAATGGAGGATATTTACCTCTAAAGGCAGGTTGTGGCGCTTCAGGATCGCATAACGGTTATGCCCATCAACGATGATCTGTTTGCTATTATGCTTCCAGATAGAGATCGGCTCCCTAAGCCCTTCAGCAAGGATGCTTTCTTCCAAAAGTTCAACTTCTTCCTGACTTGGACGAGGAATCAAGAGGTCCAGTTCAGGGAGAATATCCAAGGTCATATTTGTATCAAGTCCCGCCAGTGTACGGGCTATTTGTTTTCGTTTTTTAGCCTCCTCAGAGGTACCGTTAAAGTCGATGGTTCTATTATCCATTGATGATTTCTTTAGCAAGTTTTTGGTAATCTTGTGTGCTGTGATGATTGGGGAAAGCCTCAAAGATAGTCAATCCTTGTTCGGATGCCTCTTTGTAGTGTTTGAAGTGTCGGATTACGGTTTTAAAGATGGGCAACTTGCTGTCGCGAAGAGCATCTTCAGATCGCTTGCTGACTTTCAATCGTTCGGAATCGGTGATCACAACACCGAGTAGCTCCAGTGAGGGATTGATCATTTTGAGCTCTTCAATCGTATCGATCGCCAAAGGAATACCCTTCATGGAAAGCCTTGTTGGGGTCGATACGATAACGGCTTCCGTAGAGGCATTCAGGGCGTTCTGCGTGAAGTACTCCAATGAGGGTGGGCAATCTATCAGGATGAAATCGTACTGGTCTTTAATCGGATCCAAGGCAATTTTCAGTCGGATAAACTGTGTGGCACTGCCAGCATATTTACGAGGAACCTGCGCCAGATCGATGTCTCCAGGAACCAAGTCGAAGTCCTCTTTGATGGAAATAATAGACAGTGGTTGGTGATCGAGCAGGGCATGAGCGATATTTTCGGTCTCATGATTTACCCCGAGGTGATCAGTTGCATTGGCTTGCGGATCGAAATCAATGATCAGTACTTTATAGCCTTCGATAGCCATTGCACGGCCCAGGTGAACGGTGGTGGTGGTTTTTCCTACACCACCTTTATGATTCATGAAAGAGATGATTCTGCAGGCTTTTTTTTCAGTCGGAAATCCATATTCCTGCTGAAGGACTGGGAGTAAAAGTTCGGCATGTTTTGGTGTCAGAACTCGCTCACCACGGATGATTTTCCCCAGAACACTTGTCGGTAAATTAGCCTCTTTTTCAATAGCTGAGAGATTCAGGAGCTTTTGTCTTTGTCTTAAAAAATCAGTGATATGTGATTTCATAGCAGGATAATTGATAAAATTTGTCCCAAAAATAAGACAAGAAAAAGCTTTTAACCAATGTATGAAGAGATTTATTAAAGGGATTTTTATTAATCAATTTACATTATGTTAAATAAAAATTCATCTAATAAATACGATCACAACAAGCATCGAATCACAGGTCTACAATGGCTACTCATGGACTGAAAATGACTGATGGGCGAATGGTAATATTCACACACGATAAATGTGTAAGTACCGTGTACGCGGTTACACAAGGGACCTGTATATGATTAAGCGAATAAGAGCTGATCACAGACTAAAGCTCTTTGAGGTGATGAATCTATCCTGGTGGCCAACCAGAGACTATGACTTTACCTGAAGGCAAAATTTACCTCAATTATTGAGGAGCGAGGCATAGTTTAAGTGCCACTAAAATGAATTTTAGCCCTTAAACTGCCCCGGTTTTAGACGCTCTGCTTTCAAAACAACTATCCGCTACGCTTTATATTCAGAACGATTGGAAACAAGAATCCAACCGACACTAATACATTATGTTAAATAGAATCCCTAAAAAGAAACCGGCGTTGAAAGACCGGTTAGCTGATTTATATTTAATTAGATCTAATGCTTTTGGATGCAGTAGAAAAAAAAAGCTCAATCATAAGACTGAGCTTTGAATAACAAACTGGCGGCGACCTACTCTCCCACATGTGACTGCAGTACCATCGGCGCTAAGGGGCTTAACTTCTCTGTTCGGAATGGGAAGAGGTGTTCACCCTCGCAATAACCACCATTAGTTTCTTCAATATTTTTTAAGTTTAAGACATTATTGAGGAGCATTCCACTAAGGAATAAATTTGTCAGCCTTCTCAAAATTGCTGACCCATAGTATGGGGCAAAGCCCATACGAGAAAGTGTTCGGGCAATTAGTACTACTCAGCTATGACATCTCTGCCTTTACACTTGTAGCCTATCAACGTCATCGTCTATAACGACCCTTAAAGGAAATCTCATCTTGGAGCGAGTTTCGCGCTTAGATGCTTTCAGCGCTTATCTCATCCACACGTAGCTACTCAGCAATGCACCTGGCGGCACAACTGATACACCAGCGGTATGTCCATCCCGGTCCTCTCGTACTAAGGACAGGTCTCCTCAAATTTCCAACGCCCACCACAGATAGGGACCGAACTGTCTCACGACGTTCTGAACCCAGCTCGCGTGCCACTTTAATGGGCGAACAGCCCAACCCTTGGGACCTTCTCCAGCCCCAGGATGTGACGAGCCGACATCGAGGTGCCAAACCTCCCCGTCGATGTGAGCTCTTGGGGGAGATCAGCCTGTTATCCCCAGAGTACCTTTTATCCTTTGAGCGATGGCCCTTCCATGCGGAACCACCGGATCACTATACCCAACTTTCGTTCCTGCTCGGCTTGTAGGCCTCACAGTCAAGCACCCTTATGCTATTACACTCTGCGCACGGTTACCAAGCGTGCTGAGGGTACCTTTGGGAGCCTCCGTTACTCTTTTGGAGGCGACCACCCCAGTCAAACTACCCGCCATACAATGTCTCCTTTTGGGATTAGGCATCAGATAACCGAAGGGCGGTATTTCACCAATGACTAACCTACGCCTAGCGACGCAGGATCACAGTCTCCCGCCTATCCTACACATCAGTTACCCAATGTCAATGTAAAGCTGTAGTAAAGGTTCATGGGGTCTTTCCGTCCCGTGGCGGGTAAGCGGCATCTTCACCGCTACTACAATTTCACCGAGCTCATGGCTGAGACAGTATCCAGATCGTTGCACCATTCGTGCAGGTCGGAACTTACCCGACAAGGAATTTCGCTACCTTAGGACCGTTATAGTTACGGCCGCCGTTTACCGGGGCTTCATTTCAGCGCTTTGTCCGAAGACTAACGCCCCCACTTAACCTTCCGGCACCGGGCAGGTGTCAGGCTCTATACTTCATCTTTCGATTTTGCAGAGCCATGTGTTTTTGTTAAACAGTCGCCTGGATCTTTTCACTGCGGCTTCCTCTTGCGAGGGAAGCACCCCTTCTCCCGAAGTTACAGGGTCATTTTGCCTAGTTCCTTAGCCATGAATCACTCGAGCGCCTCAGGATTCTCTCCTTGACTACCTGTGTCGGTTTACGGTACGGGTTGCTATACCATAAGCTTAGAAGTTTTTCTTGGAAGTCTGATTAGGTCCACTATCCACGCCACCGAAGTGTTGCGGTACTATCAAGTTCAGCAGGTCCGGTGGATTTACCTATCCGGTCCTATACCTACACTCTTTAACGAACTATTCCGTCAGTTCGCGGGACTTTCACTACTCCGTCACTCCATCGCTGATATAGCAAGTATTGGAATATTAACCAATTTGCCATCCACTACCCCTTTCGGGTTCGCGTTAGGACCCGACTAACCCTGATCCGATTAGCGTTGATCAGGAAACCTTAGTCTATCGGCGGGCAGGTTTCTCGCCTGCCTTATCGTTACTTATGCCTACATTTGCTTTTCTAAGCGCTCCAGCATGAGTGACCTCACACCTTCTCTGCCCTTAGAATGCTCCCCTACCCAATGTACAGATGTACACTGTCCTAGCTTCGGTGATACATTTGATGCCCGATTATTATCGATGCCCTGTCGCTCGACCAGTGAGCTGTTACGCACTCTTTAAAGGAATAGCTGCTTCCAAGCTAACCTCCTGGCTGTCTATGCAACTGGACCGCCTTAGTTCAACTTAATGTATACTTGGGGACCTTAGCTGAGGATCTGGGTTCTTTCCCTCTCGGACATGGACCTTAGCACCCATGCCCTCACTGCCGGTTATATCTGACGGCATTCGGAGTTCGTCAGGATTTGGTAGGATTTGACTCCCCCTAGTCCTATCGGTAGCTCTACCTCCGCCAGACTCAACCCGACGCTGCACCTAAATGCATTTCGGGGAGTACGAGCTATTTCCCAGTTTGATTGGCCTTTCACCCCTACCCACAGTTCATCCAAAAACTTTTCAACGTTAACTGGTTCGGTCCTCCAATGCGTGTTACCGCATCTTCAACCTGACCATGGGTAGATCACAAGGTTTCGCGTCTGCCCCCACTGACTGTATCGCCCTATTCAGACTCGCTTTCGCTCCGGCTCCGTCCCTTAAAGACTTAACCTTGCCAATGAGGAGCAACTCGTAGGCTCATTATGCAAAAGGCACGCCGTCACCCAACTAATGGGCTCC
>NZ_AP025304.1:0-5000 GCF_036492425.1 Persicobacter psychrovividus | reverse complement strand
GACATGTATAAGCCCAAGCGATAAATTACGTTTGGGCCATCGGGGAAAACCCTCGCCCTGCCCCTTATTTTCTCAACAGATGGAATCGGTAGCTGGGCTCTTTTTTACCTTCGATCTTGAAGGTCTCAAACTTGCTGATCACGCCCAGTTCAAAAGCGCATTCTATCGCCTGATCGATGCGCTCCTGTACCCGCTTCTTCCGCCGTTGTTTAAAAGCCTTTTCAAGTCGCATCGTCTCGATCATCGACTGATAGCTTTGCTCGATCACATCGGTACTTGATTGTTGCGAGAGGGCATACAGATTGACAATGAAAAACTGTACTGCTGAAGAGACCCGCTTCACGCCGAGTGCCTGGGCAATCTGCTTGTTCAGGTCGATGGGCAGTTTGAAGAAGTTGTGCTCAAAGTCCTTCAGGAAGATACCGTCAATCGAGATCTTGATGTGCTTGGTCTTGGCGATCTCCTGATAAGACTTCCCCTTGTGGTGGGTATGTTCAGAGATCTCCTTGATGTCGATCAGGGAACGGATCTTGATCTTCTTCACATGCACATCCCCTTTGTCATACTCTTCAGGGATAATGAACTTTCGGTTCGACAGCTCCACAAGTCCTGCCCTTGCACGGTTTTGCCCACGGGTATCGAATCGGGTGTAGCCGTCTTTCTCCTCCTTCTTGGGCAATCCGAAAAGCTCATAGTAATGGCTCATCTCAAACTCCAGCGTCCACTCGTCATATTCCTTGATGTGGGTCATGCGATCCTCCTGTTTGGCCTGGTTGAAAAGCCCAATGATCGCATGCAGGGATTTGATCTCATTCTCGGAGAAATCACGGGTAATTTCGGTACTGAAGTTTCCTGGTAATTTCTGCTCTATTTCCGGGTGAAGGTCGATCACCTTTGGCTGTCCTCCAGCTTTGGAAAGCTGCTCGTTTTCGAGAATCAGCTGGTCGAACTGTCGGCTGAGGCCAAAGCTGTTCTTGTTGGCACTGTCCACCTCTCGCAATAGCTGGGTCAGTTGATCATCGGAGAACTGTCGGCGGTTAATGACCTTCCAGAGTTCATGGCCAGTACGGATAACCCCTTTGTCTTTCTCCAGCAAAAGGGCAGATACAAAGTGGGCGAACAGGATGAGTTCCTTTCGGTCGCCTTCGAAAGCGGTCTTGAAAGTGTTCTGTGCTTCCTTCTCCAAGTTCTGAATCTCAGACAGGATCTCAGGGTCGAGGTCCTCAGGCTTCTTGATGGCTCCTTTGTCATCGATGATTTCCTTCAGGGTACGATTGACGAGCTGTTTGGTGAAGCCTTGCTGTTTGAGGCTTTTCTTGATTAACTTGATGGTCTCTTCCATGATCCGTTTTTGCCAGCGAATGTATTTGAACCTGCAATTTACGGAAATTCATGGAGTTTTATTTTGTGTAGAATTGAAATCAAATCAGACGGGAATACCTCGAAAAAATCATGATATGATCACTTTAGATCGGTGTGCTTATGCCCTTGATCTTTAAATCAGTAAGGCGATAAGGATTTAGTGGGTATTCAGCAGTCAGTTATTCAACCGAACAGCAGATGGCAAGAAAGAAAACAAAGGCGGAAGTAAAGATGATCAGTTATGGCATGTATGCGGAATGGGATCGGGACCAGCAAGGGATTCCCGATTTTGAAGTCCTGACCGACCGTATTCCAGCAATACTCGACCAGGAGTTTGGCTATGTATTGCAGATTGGCAAAGGCAAAGGCAAAGGCAAGCGGATAACCTTCCGTATCGATCACCCAGGAGTTCGGGATGAAGAAGGGAAAGTCAGGCCTCCGTTTACGGGCGAGGTGCCGATCAACAAGAATGAATACACCTTCTATTTGGGCGATAGTGTGTTTGGTCCTACGACGGAAGACAAGATTGGGCCATGGCGAATGGTGACTTATATTGACGGTGAACAGGTGGCCGACAAGACGCTTCATGTTGTTGCTCCCTGACCGACGGATTGTATGGTGAGCAGTAAGCCCAAAGGGAATGCTGTTCAGGAAAAGCCTCAGCCACCCCCTGGTTGAGGCTTTGTGTTATGGTGGCCGTTCGGTGGTTTCAGGCGGCGGTTCAAGGATGGTTTTCAGAGGATGAAATAACGGGTCAAAAGGTGTGAAATCAAAAGGGGAGTTTCCATTTGATTTCACAGCTTGAAGGGGGCGGGATGATGTTGCTTTTGGCGGTAGGAGATCAGTTCGTCAGGATGGGTTTGTAAGCATCGATATTGAAGTCAAACTCTTCCTTAAATCCACAGTCGAAGTTGGCATATTGAAGCAAAAAGGCTTGAGTAAATGCCCGCTTGATGAACTTCTCATTCTTGATTTTCATGAATCGAGAAAGGTC
Source organism: Persicobacter psychrovividus (assembly GCF_036492425.1). Taxonomy (NCBI): domain Bacteria; kingdom Pseudomonadati; phylum Bacteroidota; class Cytophagia; order Cytophagales; family Persicobacteraceae; genus Persicobacter; species Persicobacter psychrovividus. Next base: position 2,644 of record NZ_AP025304.1, on the reverse strand, counting down.
CTTGATCATGATTGGAATGAATCGGATCAGTTCATTCAAGAGCTCTTTGGATTGAATCGCTTCTTCTATTCTCAGCCACTCTTCACCTGTCAGGGCCTTGTCTTGCGCTCGTTCCTTTTGTTTGGTAAAGGTAAACTTGACCTTCTTGTAACCTCTTCCTCTCTTGATGCCTTCATACTTCATTTTGATGTCAGCAACTTCGTTAATCTCCCTCTGGGCAACATCAAGAACCTTCTCGCAAAGTCGAGTCCAAGAGGCTTGAGTAACTTTTGGCACTCCGAGTATTTTGCACAGTTCATCTTTGTCATAAGTACATCCCCCTTTCATTTTCCATTGCATCAATAACTCATAGACCTGTTTAGAATACTTACTCTTGAGGGCAATAGCGGTATTGAGACTGTAGGAAGTGAACTGCTCTTTCAAGTCAAAGAAGAACGGCCTGCAAGTCGGATTGATTTTCAGCTGGAGTAAACCATCATTGTACCTTGCATCAGTAAAAAACACCGTTTTCCAATCTGTTGTTCCTTCCCAGTTTTTGATTGTAATAGGTTTCATCAGTAACTCACAGGCACTGTTCATATTTTCACGAGTAACCTTCGTTCCGATCTTTTCGCTGAGATCAGCATAGGAAAAGGTATAGAACTTTTCATTAGGATCATTAGGCGAAAGTTGATTTAGAAGGAGGTAAACAATGTTCTTCGATAGGGCGCTCTTTCTGACGATGCTTTCAGAGAACTTATTATGTTGTCGGATTTCTTTTTGGGGTATGGACTTAGACATAATCAATCAATTTTATATCTCTGCAATGTAACAATAATTAGTACCTATTCAAAAAAATGATACGGTACTTTGACCCGATAAAAGGTACTCTTCGCCCGATAAAAGGTACTCTACACCCGATAAAAGGTACTTTTAGACCTTGTAACGAATTGATTGTTAGGCTATTGCGACCCTCTAAAATAGAAAAATAAGAAAAATAATCAGGAGGGACAGGTCATAGACCAGTATCAGTAATTGTAAATTAATAATAATAGACGGGCGGTTAGCTTAAGGTTGCTTGAGTTGAGTAGTTGAAGCGTTTCAAGCTTTGACTGCTGAGGAGGTACAATTAGAAAAGTGATCTCGGCGACCGACTGATGGAATCGCTTTAATGGCCTATCCTTATTCGCTCTTGAATTAGGGCATCTTTTAGGGCGTTATTTTGACTGTTTAGTAGCCTGCTCAGTAAGTAAATCGGCTGTTAATGGTTGCTAACATAAGCTTAGTGCTCCAAAAGATGCGCTAATTGCCCCAAAAGATGCACTAATTGCTCTAAAAGATGCCCTAATTGCCCCAAAAGATACGATAACCCTTGTAATCTACTTATAATAAGCCTGTTACGGGGTCTTAAAACATATAAAACAATTAAAAGACAACAAATTATGGCGGGGCGACAGTTGTCGTAAAAAAGAAGATGACCAATAACGGCAAAGTGGCCGCTATATGCTGCTTAACATAATGCTCTTTCGGCGATATTCTGTCGGCTTTTTGGTAGCGAATGCGATGGGTGATCGGGGTGCTAATCACCGATTGATTTTATCTTTCAAAAAAGTGCGTTTCGGACTGCGGATATTGGTTGATGGCTGCACTGTTATAAGTGAAAGGCAAAAGAAGGTCGCAAGACCTAATGCATTTTCAGGAGTCATAAGTAGGTTAAGTTTTGGGGCCCAATAGCGATAACTATTGGGTTTTTCTTTGTCCATACTTTTCTGGCGCGATAGCGTTGTTTCAGGGCTCTTGTATTGGCCTCATTTCACCGCTCAATCATATGGATAAAAAAGTGCATTTCGCACTGCGGATATTGGTTGGTGGCTGCACTGTTATAAGTGAAAGGCAAAAGAAGGTCGCAAGACCTCATGCATTTTCAGGAGTCATAAGTAGGTTAAGTTTTGGGGCCCAATAGCGATAACTATTGGGTTTTTCTTTGTCCATACTTTTCTGGCGCGATAGCGCTGTTCCAGGGCTCTTGTATTGGCCTCATTTCACCGCTCAATCATATGGATAAAAAAGTGCATTTCGCACTGCGGATATTGGTTGGTGGCTGCACTGTTATAAATGAAAGGCAAAAGGAGGTCGCAAGGCCTCATGCATTTTCAGGAGTCATAAGTAGGTTAAGTTTTGGGGCCCAATAGCGATAACTATTGGGTTTTTCTTTGTCCATACTTTTCTGGCGCGATAGCGCTGTTCCAGGGCTCTTGTACAGGCCTCATTTCACCGTTCAATCATATGGATAAAAAAGTGCGTTTCGCACTGCGGATATTGGTTGGTGGCTGCACTGTTATAAATGAAAGGCAAAAGGAGGTCGCAAGACCTCATGCATTTTCAGGAGTCATAAGTAGGTTAAGTTTTGGGGCCCAATAGCGATAACTATTGGGTTTTTCTTTGTCCATACTTTTCTGGCGATCCTCCCGATTCTTCATCAACAGCACCCTCGCTGTGGCCTTATTCGGAACCTCTTTCCGCTGATGGTGTTTCTCCCCCTTTATTTTCGTATCGTTTTAGCTGTTGCGGCTCCCGATATTCCTGCGGAATATGTACGGATAAACAGTACCGTTTTCTTTTCGGTACAGGTGAAATGAAGCGTTCCGCAGTAGAGGCCCTAAAG
>NZ_AP025303.1 GCF_036492425.1 Persicobacter psychrovividus | reverse complement strand
AACTCAAAAAACACCGATTGATTGATTTCTCTGCCACTGAAATTAAAGCCAGAAGAGCGATGATTTCTGCTGGAAAATTAGAAGAAGAACAGAAGGACTGTGCCTTAACGAAAGCAATACAACAAGGTGTTCTGACCTTTAATAAAGAGGTGCCGTTGGGGCTGTCCTTTATTGATTATCATGCTGCAGCTTTACCCAAACCTTATCAAGATTTGCCCTTAGCTTATCCAAAAGCACGGAAAAATTTAAGAGTGGATCTGACCAACACAACAGAACATCGCAAAAATTTAATTCTGACCGAACTGTTGGGCAGTGATTATACCTTTAAGCAATTTAAAGGAGAATTCACCCAATTTTTGGACCGTACGGAGACGTTTACTGATACACGATACTTTATGGATGCTGAAGCCATTCAGCCAACAGCTCCTGTATTTAAAGATCAATCGGTGATCCCTTCCTTTCTAACCTTTAAAGGCAATGAGGGAGAGACTTTGTGCTATCATAAGATAAAGGATGAAAAAGAAGAGCGGATAGAGCAGGTAACGCTTGATAATCGTCTTTTGATAAGTAATTATGACAATCGTTTTCCTGTAATTTTGGATGCAGGGGAGAAAAAGGATAAGTGCTATATTGAATTGAGTGCTTTTGAAAAATTGAGTCCCGAAAGCAAACAAGGCCATTGTTGCGACAATCCTAACCTGAGATTGTGCTTGACAGGAAATATTACGAATGAGAATAAATCTCAAACCCAGGAAATACTTCAGGAGCTATTCCCTAATTATATCATTCACTTGGTAGAAAATGGAAACCGATATGATTTGAAGATGCTCATGGGGACAGTAAAGGGTTATGATAGCAAGTGGAATCCGATTTTTGATCGAGCATTTAAGCCAACTTATACCAAAGGTGATTTCTTTTTGCCCGATGGACAGGAGGAGCTGTTCTTTAGTAATAATAGTTATTACCTGGCAAGTTTGGATAAGCAAAAGAAAATCTTTTTAGCCAATACCTTTGCTGGTAATTTCTATGAACAAACCCCCAAAGGCTTCAAAGAGACCTCTGATTACACTTCAAGAGTTAAAGCGTTGAAATCACAAGATGCTCCAATAGATGGCTTTGGGTTTCAGGCAAGCAGTGGACTGTTGAAAGAGATAAGTAACAAGGAAAGTTCTTGGTTGTCTATTCCTTACAATACTTACTGTATCAAGTTTAATATTTTAGTCAAAAACAGACTGGAAGCTCTTGTTCAGGATATTGTCATATCTGATTAAAAAGATCAATTGTAGAGGTGTTGCATATTTGTGGCACCTCTTTTTTTTAGCCTAATCAGAGCGTTCGCCAATACGATAAACATAAAAAAACGGCAATGCCAATACTTTTAAAGTAATGACACTACCGTAGATGTTTTCACAACGGAATACTCCTTATTGTGAATTGCTTCGGTATATAATATCGAAAATTCGATCCAAAAATTCATGTTTTTTAACCTATAAATTCACCACTCAACCGCTGTCAATGATGTCAAAACGAATACTCGGATTAGACCTTGGTCCCGCCTCACTGGGATGGGCTTATGTTGTCTCAGATGATGATGGTACCTTCGAAATCATTGGAACAGGCGTTAGGATTATTCCACTGAATGCCGAAGAAGCTGAAGGTTTCACCAAAGGACAAACGTTCACTAAAAACCAGCAGCGAACGATCAAGCGTCAGGCAAGGCGAAATTTAGACCGTTATCAACAACGTCGCAGTCATCTAAAAGCTATCCTTCAAGCTTTATCGATGTATCCCTCGGAGGACTTAATCTTAAATATAGAAAAGAATAAGCTATGGGAACTTCGGCACAAAGCGGTAACGACACAAATCTCTTTGGAGGAGATCGGTCGGATATTTTTACAGCTCAACCAAAGGAGAGGATACGCCAGCAAAAAAAGGGTTCAGGACGAGGAAAGTAAAAAGAGTGATTACCTCGAAGGATTAGAAAATCGCTATGCAGAAATCCATCGGCAGAAGATTACAGTAGGTCAATATTTTCATCAGAAATTAAAAGAGAACCCACATTACAGAGTAAAGAATAAGGTGTTTCCAAGAGCAGCTTATGAGGAAGAGTTTGATCAGATATGGAACACACAGAAAGCCTATTATCCTCACGTTTTCACCAAAGCCAATTATAAGAAAATCAAGAAGGAAACGATTTACTACCAACGCGATCTTAAATCTCAAAAAAGATTGGTAAGTGTTTGTGAATTTGAGGGAAAACTAAAGAACGGAAGACTTATTGGTCCAAAAGTAGCCGCTAAAAGTAACCCCTTATTCCAGATTGAAAAGATTTGGGAAAGTATTCATAATATCCGTATTAAGAATAGTAATGGGAAACGAAAGAAAATGTCTTTGGTACAAAAGACCCAGCTATTTAATGCCTTAAACCAGGCCGACCACCTGAGTCAAAAGGAGCTTTTCAATTTATTGAATATTGATCCTGATGATGGGTGGTACACGAATAAAAACATAGAAACAAAGGGACTCCAAGGCAATTTGACCTATGCCAAACTTAAAGACATCTTAAAAGGCAATGCTAAAGTAGAGGAGCTGCTTGCGATGAAGTTAACAGTTCGCACTCGGGTTATTAAAAAAACAGGGGAACCATTTGTCAATAAACAAACAGGTAGGCAGACCGAAATCATTTCAGATGATTTTGAGCACAGTGCTTTATACAGGCTTTGGCATATTGTTTATTCACTACCAGAAGATCAAGCTAAATCCAAATTACTAAAAGAGTTCCCCCTAACAGAACAGGAGGCAGAGGCACTTGCTCGAATTGACTTTTCCACTCAAGGTTTTGGCAATAAAAGTATTCGTTTTATCCGTAAAATATTGCCCTACTTGCAAAGCGGTGCTGATTATACTGAGGCATGTATCCAAGCGGGATATCGACATTCCGAAAGTCTTTCTAAGGAAGAAATAGAAAAGAAGGAATTAGTGGATCACTTGGAGCTGATCCCCAAAGGTGCATTGCGGCAACCCATCGTTGAGAAAGTATTAAATCAGTTGATCCATCAGCTTAATGCTTTCTTGGAAGATCCAAGATATGGACGACCAGATGAAATCTGCATTGAGTTGGGGCGAGCGTTGAAGCAAAGCAAAGAAGAACGAAACAAAACCTTTAAGACACAAACAAGTCGTGAGGCTAAGCGAAAAACAATAGCAAAAGAGCTCCAGAAGGCTAATATCAAGGCTTCAAACAAAAATATTATGCGCTATCAACTATGGAAGGAGTTTGATTATGAGTCGCCTTATGAGCCTGGTAAAAAGATCGGCTTTTCAGAGGTTTTTGGGCCAACAGCAACTTATGAAGTGGAGCATATCATTCCAAAATCAGTCTTCTTTGACGATAGTTTTGCCAATAAAACCCTTTGTCCTTACCATTTGAACAGTGGGCAGGGAGCAAAAAATAAATTGACCGCTTATGATTATATGGCGACCAAAGGAGCTCATGCTTTGGAAGCGTATTTGGCTTTTATCGGTAAACACCGAAAAAAAATAAGCCGGACCAAAATGGCTCGATTATTATGCAAAGCGGACCAAATACCCCAGGATTTCATCAACCGACAACTGAGGGAAAGTCAATACATTGCCAAGGAAGCCAAAAGGATCTTGAACCAGGTTTGTCATCATGTTCATAGTACAAGTGGTACCGTTACCGCATTTTTGCGCCGACATTGGGGCTATGAGGAGGTACTAAAGCAAATTAACCTTGAAAAATACAGAACCGCAGATCAAACAGAGATGGTTCCCTATCAACACAATGGGCAACAACATGAAAGAGAAGAAATCATCGGCTGGAGCAAGCGGGATGATCATCGACACCATGCCCTGGATGCAATAGTGATCGCTTGCACCTCTCACAGTTTAATTCAACGCCTGAATACTTATGCTCAACAATCTACACGGGAGGAAATGATGGAATGGGTTAGTCAACAGCAGCGTAGGGCAACAAGCCCCAAGAGGAAAAAGATTCTGATAGAAAAATATGTTCAATCGTTGCGACCTTTCCGACCGAAACAAATTGCTGAAGCACTGAATAGTATTTTAATCAGCAGGAAGGCGGGTAAGCGGGTGGCCACGACCTCTAAACGTAAAGTAAAGGGAAAGACGGTTCAGAAGGATATTATTGTACCAAGAGGTGCATTGAGTCAAGATACATGCTATGGGAAAAAGAGATATAGGATCAAAAATGAGATCAAAGTCAATACCAGCCTGACAAAGGATATCGCACAAACCATTACGAATTCTTTTCTCAAGAAAAAAGTATTGGATCGATTGGCCTCTTTTGAAGATAATCCAAAGAAGGCTTTTAAACAATATATCCTAAATCCCATCTATATTGATGCGCAAAATAATCAGCCATTGCTTACTGTGGAAGTTTATGAGTGGAAGGAGGATTATGTGATCCGTAGAGCATTGGCTGAATTAACGGCCGCTCAAATACCCAAAATTGTTGATGACACTATCAGGACTGCAATAGAGAGGCGAATTGAGGCAGAAGGTAGTTTTGAAAAAGCTAAAAATACCTTTACTGAACGGCCCATTTATCAAAGTGAAGCCTCTAAGATTCCTGTAAAATCGATTCGGTGTTTTACAGGTTTAAAAGAGGTAGAAGCCATCATTACGGATGATCGCCCTCATGGTAATAAGATAACGCAATATGTGTCACCAAAGAACAACCATCAAATTGCCATTTATGAAGATCAACAAGGGGCACTGCATGAGCATGTGGTTACTTTTTGGAATGCAGTGAATCGCAAAACAGAAGGCTTGCCAGTGGTTATTGAGGATATTGAACAGCTATGGGATCAGATTGGCCTGAGAGAAGATATTAGTCAGTCAGTATTGCAAAAATTACCCCAGGAGCTGAATTGGAGGTACCGTCTTTCCATGCAACAGGGTGAATACTTTATTTTTAATATGGAGCTGGATGAATTAAAAGCAGCGATCCATGCTGATCAAAAGCAAGTCATTGCACCCCATTTATTCTATGTTCGGAAGCTGACCAAAGGTAATTTTTGGTTTAATCAACAATACGAGACACAACCAAAATCCTTACCTAAAGATAAGAAAGCCATGAGGTGTATTCAAGCATCAAAAGGAACAATAGTCAACGCCATAAAAGTCAGAATAAGCAGATTAGGAGAAATAGAAATCATCTAAAATTTTTTATTATGATCAAACGCACCCTTTATTTCGGTAATGCTTGTCGATTGAATGTGCAGTTGGGTCAGCTTCAGGCAACTTATCCTGAGGCCGTGGGGAAAGCAAGCAAAAAAGTTCCTGTGGAAGACATTGGACTGGTCGTGATTGACCACCCACAGGTAAGCATCACTCATGGTCTAAGCAATGCTTTGATAGCCAATAATGCCGCCATGCTTTGGTGCAATGAAAAACATATGCCGCATGGCATGTTATTGCCCTTTGAGTCTAATCAAACCTTCACAGAGAAATTGCATAGACAAATTGCGGTTGCTCAACCACTCAAAAAGCAATTATGGAAACAAACAATACAGTCCAAAATACAAAATCAGGCGGTGGTATTGGAGGTATTTGGGCATTGTCCACAACCATTGATCAGGTGGGCTGAAGAAGTCAAAAGTGGGGATACTGATAATAAGGAAGCCCGTGCGGCCGCTTATTATTGGAGTAAATTACTTGGCCCCTATGGCGTTGGCAGAGGGCGAGAGGCAGGTCCTCCCAATGCCTTGTTTAACTATGGGTATGCGGTATTAAGGGCGATCATCGCACGCTCCTTGGTGAGCAGTGGATGCCACCCGTCATTGGGGATTTTTCATAAGAATAAATACAATCCCTTTTGCTTGGCAGATGATGTCATGGAACCATATCGCCCTTTTGTGGATGCTTGGATTTTTCAATATTTACAGGAGTTGGAGGGGATATTACCAGGAGAGGAACTAACACAAGGTGATAAGATTAGATTACTTGAAATCCCCACATTGGACGTGCAGATTAGTGATAAAATCAGTCCATTGATGGTCGCATCCCAACGAACCACCGCCAGTTTGATGAGATGTTATGAAGGAGACGAAAAGCAAATTCTTTATCCTCAATTCCAATGAATGTTAGACTTTCTAAATATCGAGTCATGTGGGTATTTGTATATTTTGACCTTCCGACCACCACCAAAAAAGAGCGGAAGGACTACGTTCTGTTCCGTAAACTACTGCTCAAAGATGGTTTTTCCATGATGCAGTATTCCATTTATGCACGTCATTGCCCAAGTAGAGAAAATGCAGAAGTACACACTCGGAGAGTAAAAAAATGGTTGCCCCCACAAGGAGAAGTAATCATATTTGAGATTACTGATGCCCAGTTTGGACGCATGCAATTTTTCAGAGGAAAACACGTGAAAGATCGACCCGATACTCCCCAACAATTGGAATTATTCTAAAAAAAATGACCTTTCTATCATAGAAAAGGTCATTTTTACGGCATTTTTTTCACAAAAATACCATGTAACTTTCACATTTATAGCCGATTACATTAGGGTCTCCTGTGAAAGGTAATAATTTGAAAGCAATTCACAACAATATTTTTAGCCGTCTGGTAGTCGGTTTTCCTGTGAAAGGTAATAATTTGAAAGCAATTCACAACGCCGGGAAGTGCAATGTGAATGAAATCGGACCTGTGAAAGGTAATAATTTGAAAGCAATTCACAACGCAGGGGGGATTAGTATGTATTTTTACATTCCTGTGAAAGGTAATAATTTGAAAGCAATTCACAACGGGCTTTTAGTAGGATGAATGTAACGAACGCCTGTGAAAGGTAATAATTTGAAAGCAATTCACAACAATACCAACCACCCAAAAGGAGGAAGTACACCTGTGAAAGGTAATAATTTGAAAGCAATTCACAACAGCAGCACTCCCGATCATATCGGCAATAACCTGTGAAAGGTAATAATTTGAAAGCAATTCACAACTAATCAAAACCTTATGCACCACGTAGGGGTCCTGTGAAAGGTAATAATTTGAAAGCAATTCACAACATCATCCGTTTAATGATTTTTGTTCGGCTACCTGTGAAAGGTAATAATTTGAAAGCAATTCACAACCTCGGCTTAACCGAACTAACATCACTCAACCTGTGAAAGGTAATAATTTGAAAGCAATTCACAACTGAACAGACAGCAATACCTTTATTACAGTGCCTGTGAAAGGTAATAATTTGAAAGCAATTCACAACGAAGTGAAAACACCGAATGCTCAAAGTCTTCCTATGAAAGGTAATAATTTGAAAGCAATTCACAACGAAGCCAAAGTCGTGAGTGAACTGATCCGCCTGTGAAAGGTAATAATTTGAAAGCAATTCACAACCCGAAATTGAGGACATTCAAAAGGTGTTCCCTGTGAAAGGTAATAATTTGAAAGCAATTCACAACCAATACTTCTATGAAGCCTCACCAATACGCCTGTGAAAGGTAATAATTTGAAAGCAATTCACAACGTGACAGCGAACGAAGAGTAGAACCCGTCCCTGTGAAAGGTAATAATTTGAAAGCAATTCACAACGAACTTCGTCCTTAGTCAAGCCGAAAAAATCCTGTGAAAGGTAATAATTTGAAAGCAATTCACAACTATCCGGGTAGACAGCCTTAGTAGTCTTTCCTGTGAAAGGTAATAATTTGAAAGCAATTCACAACTCGAAGATGTGAAGGTGTCCCGATCCACATACCTGTGAAAGGTAATAATTTGAAAGCAATTCACAACCAGATCGCAATTCATCGTGTCCCCATCCTCCTGTGAAAGGTAATAATTTGAAAGCAATTCACAACTGTATAATCTTACAAACCAGAAAAATACTATTTAGTAATTTGACAGTTCCTATCTGATTGATCACATATCGAAGAGATGGCAATTTTGTACTCAATATAGATAACATTCCAGAATCATTGGTTTGCTAAATGTGATGGATTTTACGGTTCTTGACGGATTTGCAGTTATGTGGAACATACCCCTTGGTGAATCGTGAGGTGGCGATTGCTTTTTACAATGACAGCAAGTCGATATACAAGGATGAGGAATTACTCAAAACCAAATTTCATATTGAAATGGGATTGACCATTGACCAGGCCGTAAAGGATCATATTTTCCTCAATAATAAAAAGGTCATTGACTGGGATAGAAAATCTGACATAATAGGATCAAAATTGATCTTGGGGATTTGATTCATCATCTACTTCAAAAGCATGATTTGGAAATCGACTGGGACGAAATAAACCACCTGATTGAAGAATGTCTGAAAATTACACGCGGGAAATATATGGGTATCCTGCAAGAACCCTCAAGACAAAAAGAAGGTCGAAAAACTACTCAAAGGATGGTACAAGGAAAAAGCCGATAAACACTTTAAAACCCTGTTCCAGCAACTGACTCCAGCCATAAAACCCTATACCGATCAGCAACCCTCTTTAAGTTACAGATGGATGGAAAAACGATGGGGAAGCTGTAACCTGAAGGGACAAATTCATTTAAACCTGGAGCTGATCAAAGCCCCCAAGAAGTGCATCGAGTACGTCATCAAACATGAGCTTTGCCATATCGTCCACCTTAATCATAGCCTCGCTTTCTACGACCTATTGGATCAAGTGGCACCCGGTTGGCAGAAAACCAAGGAGGAGTTGGAGGCTTTGATGGTGTGAGGGAATGGAAAATCACCATATAAAGGCGTAATTTATTACCGTCTTACAGCCAAGGATAATCAATAAAATCACTCGAATGATATTGTACCCCACAGCTGAAGCAATGGGCTAACAGAGTCAAACCCGCTAAAGCAGGTAAGCTTTGTAGTTCAATTGAGATTATCCTGTAAAGGCCTAATTCATTACGTCTGACACTCCTGGTCAATCAATCAAAAAACCGCGCGTAGCGCCCGATTTTTACTATTTTCTTATTTTACTATTTTAGGGCCGTGGAACGGCGATGATTATCAACAAGTTACAGCGTGAAACAACACAGATTGGTGCCGAAAAGACACAAGATGGTGTGCTAATGACACAAATTGGTGTGGAAAAGACACAGATTGGTACGGAATAAGCACAATGAGTTGGTTTCTTTGTGTCTTTTATTACCTTTGTGTATGGAAATTACTCAAAAAGACGTCTTTCAATCGCATTTATTGACTCATAGTCGACGTAAATGGGAGCTTTTGGACTTCAAAATCGTGGCTTTGCTATGTATCCAGCTAACAGTGGATACCAATCTGTGTCATTTGAACAAATCTGACCTTGAAGCACAACTGGGAGTCGATTTGAACGGAGATCGTATAAAGGAATCGGCTAAGCGATTGATGCAGGAAGTTGAAATCAGAAATACAGAGGAGAAGTGGGAGCTGGCCAATGTGTTTGAAAAATTCACCTATGATCAGGGGGAGATTTCCATCAAACTGACATCCTTTGGTAAGGAGTGTTTCTTAGATCTGAAAAATTATACAGCCTATAATCTGGATGCTATTCTGAAGTTTAAGAGCAAGCATACAGCTCCTATTTTTCAGTTGATTCAAACCTGGAAGAAGGTCGGGCAAACAAGAAAAATGTCACTTACTGACCTACGGGCTTACATCGATGCGGAGGGAGTTCGCTACGATCGTTTCAATATGTTGCGTATTCTAATTGATGACGCCGTAGCTGAAATCAACAGGATCAGCAAATTGAATCTGTCTTACGAACTCTTTAAAACGGGCCGAAAATTCTCTCACATCCAATTCAAATTCAACAAATACCAACAGAAGGAAATTTCCCCCGAGCTACAAACAGCCATCGACCAACAGGCGGACAATCCACACGCCTACGCCCAAAGCCTGAAGAACAAGCAAAAGACAGAGACGGTCTATACGGCCCCCAAATCAGTAAAGACAAAGCCTTCCCAAGGTGATTTCTCCAACAACGAGCTACGCCATATGGAAATCCTGAAGCCAATGATCGACGAAGGGCAATCCTTTGAAGCGGTGCAAGCAGTGGCGAGAGAACGGTATAAGTTTATTTTTACCGAAGAGATGTGGACCTATTTAGTAGGATAGGAAAAAGAGGAAAAATGGGCGAAGCATTTCATCAAGATATTTTCGATCTTTCAATTTCAAATAACTGCAAGTAAAACGTTGTTTGAAACAGGAATTGGGAATAGTTGCGCTAACTTTCAATTTCAAATAACTGCAAGTAAAACTGCTACCCCGCTAAGACTTGCCCGACCTAAGTCGATCTTTCAATTTCAAATAACTGCAAGTAAATTTCTACTTCATCTTTATGAAGCTCGCCCTAAATCAATCTTTCAATTTCAAATAATGTCAATTTTTATCTTTCAGTGATAAATGCTGTATCCAGCGAACAGTTTTCAATTTCAAACAACTACAAGTATAAATATTTCAGGAATTCTTAAGATTGATATTTTAAATTACTAACAAGCGAACTTAAATCAAATAAAAATATATAAAATATTAATAAATCACTTATTTCCTTCCCATTACCAATCCCTTTAGCTCAAAGGCAATTCAAAATCATCTCCAACGACGATTTTAGCAGATAGATCAAGCACCATTATAACTTTCAGGAATAACTTGATGCTCATATCCGCTCCGTTTTCAATTTGGGAAATACGGGTTTTACTTACCCCTAACTTCTCAGCCAGTTGTTCTTGTGTCATCTTCTTATTTTTTCGCTCCTTTTGTATCAGCGCACCAAGCAAAAAAACGGTAGCATCCAACTCGTGAGCCTCCCGCTGCTCCTCTCCCCTTTTGCCATACAATTTGTCTTTTAGTTCGCCGAATGAAATGGCCCCCTGCGCTTTCAATTTGTCTTGTATATTTCCCATGGTAAATGTTTTTGCTTGAATGAATATAGCGAATAATCCTGTTTGAACATATTTGAACGGTATATCCAGGGCCTTTCGAAGGCATACCAAGACACTTTCCCTCAGTAGAATCAATCTGGTAAAGATGGTGTTGTTTTCGGGTGGTGGTCACTTGATCCGTACTTCTTTCGTGGCAACCGACATGGCGGATGTATCTTCCATGTTTAGGGAAGTAAACTACATAGTTAAGTAGGTCATACCATCCCAAATCATATAAAAAGCACTCCTTTTAGGATGCGATCTTGGTTAAAATATTACTTTATTTATTTTAAATATTACTTATTTTAAATATTTATGAAACTACTACTACATATTTAGACAAAAAAGCAAAAAATAAACCTTGTCCTTATATGCCAGCGAATTTTTCTACGTGGCAGCTAATGAAACACATAAACACTTACTATACTGGGTATTACAGTCATTTATGGGTTGAAAATGAGTTTCAAGGTGATGAATCAGCGGGTATTCATCCGCACAAATTACTGAGGTAATCCACTTGGGGAAGTGAACTACATAGTTGGGGGAAGTAAACTACATAGTTAAGCGCGTAAGTCGCTGAAAGCAAACGATTCCCCCCCTAACTAATAACTAAATAAACTAACAGTATTCAGTTTTTATAAGAGATGAGGGAGTAAGCCTCGCCTTTTGAGATTAAAACCCCTTCGGGTAAATCTTCCACCTTTGTAAGTGTATTCCATGATTTACCGCCTCAAAAAAACCGCAAATCTGGAATTCCATACCTTTCCAAGTACACAGGATTTCAATCTCAAAAACAATTAAAGATCAAATACAGCGGATAAAAGTAAAGGATTAGTCTATTCCCCAAGTCAAGGTCCCACTTTCGATGCGTCCGGAGGGAAGTACCCCACTTTTACACGGGAAATACTTCACTTTTCGACAAGCCTGGTGGGAAATACCCCACTTTTACACGGGACAATACTACACCTTTCGTGGGCAACACTTCACTTTTAAATCTATAAAAAGCTGAACAACAGCCAATAACACACCTTAAAAAATTAACTCTTGCAGGAAATTAAGCCTAAAAAGTCCTGATCCAATTAAAAAATGAGTCGGTGGGAATTCACACCCCCCTAACTATATATACCTGTTAGTTAGGTACTTACAGCCGTCTAAACTTAAAATATATGAGGTAACCTTTTTCTTTCAATGCAAAAATGGAGTAAACCTACTCCTAAAAGGATCAGGTTCTCTTCTTTTAATGTATTATATATGTAAAATATATTAATAAACCACCTAAAAATCGGGAAACCACCCCACTTTTAGATTTTTTTCAGCTGTAAAAACCAGAAAAGTAACGTTTATTGGAACTACTGGCACATGAGGGTAAGTTGATTGTAGGAGGGTAAACATGGTTTACTTATTAGTTAATTGATTAAAATATTTCTGAAATAATTTGATTCACAATAATTTTTTTGTTCTTTTAAACCTTATCAATTAAAATTATAAGCATGAACACAATTTTAGAGAAAACAATAAAGACACTTGCAGTGATGAATCTTGACTACGTTGATAAACTAATTAAACCTCAAATTTTTAGTTCATTAATTTTTGATCAGCCGCTTATTTCTAAAGATAATAGCTTGAACGCTACAAAAATTTTTCAAATTTTGACGGCCGAAAATTGGGAAATTAATATTAATATTTCTTCAGAAATAAGAAGAGAAATAGAGTATCATATTATTAAATTACCTGAATATCAAAGGTATATGATTAGAATTTACTCAGCGCAGTTTTTATGTAATGACAAAATTGATTTTACTAATAAATCTGACATCGAAGCAATTGAAATGACATCAGCTGAAGAATTTATGTTAGTAATCAATCACCAAATTTCTGAGCTTGACAAACAATTTGTAGATCATTTATATGATGAATTATTGAACATAAGTGATAATTTCAATTTTGAAAAAATGACTTTTAAAGAAGTCTACGAGTCACTTAATAAGTACAATTACAAAAAATCTACTTCAAATTATGACGTGTAATAAAAAAACAAAAGCACCACAACCGTAGTGCTCCTGATTTTTTTTCCATCATCCAACAACCTACCCTACCTGCTGCTCCAGCTCAAACATCCCCATTCGCTTCATTTCGCTGAAGATCTTATGGAAGATTGGTTTGGCTGTAAAATCATCTGCTGTACGAACACCATCTACAAAAAACAGGCGTTCGAAGCCATCCATGGCTTTTCGCTTTCGCATGGTACTGTCTTGCGAAGGGAACTTCAATGTCCGGATAATCGAGGCTTTGGTGAAAGGACTCTTGACGCCTCGGTTTTGGCCAGCATAAAAATGAAAGTCCTGGTTTCCTTTCACAATCAAACGAAAATCCTGAAGGACTGGATAGAGGTAATGCGATACTTCCTTTGATCCATAGGAGTCATGCAAATGGAAATTATGTTTTTTCAACAAGTAGCTTTTCAGGCCGTCTAACCCTTTATGAGTAACAAGCGCACCATGCTTTTCTTTAAAGTACGCTAAGCCCACCTTTTCTGGTGTTTGCTTATCCCTCAACACCTCTAAAAACGCAATAACTTGATCATTGCTTTCTTCGGTATCCTCATATGCCGTTACCCACTGAAGCAGTTTACTCTTTCCTACCGTATGATGTGCAGTCCCGTAAAGGACCTTTAATTCTGACAAGGCTGGTGTAGGCCGCTCACCATGATTCAACATCAAAGCATACTGCTCAATTTTTGGGAAGAAAAATATCCCCTCAACCACCGATTTTACATAGGGCTTATTTTCTTTGCCATAAAAGAAATAATCATCAAAGAAGCCACGGTGGGCCCCTTCATTGAAATAAGGGATTTCACATAATTCGGAATAAACCTGAATGTCCCATTGTTCTCCCTTCAGTTGGATGGAAACAGGGTACTGACTTATAACTTTCCCCTGATCATCTTTCTTCGTGATCATTTCCAAATAGGTCCAGTTAGGTAACAAATCCAAAAGGTAATTAGGTACCACAGCTTCATGCTTGAAGGCACATTCATAAATTGCTTTTCGCAAAATGGCAACCCTTGTCTTATCTAAGCTATGATATGGTGAGTCCGAATTTCTCAATTCCCTTTCAAAATCCAGCTTTTGAAAGACGCCACTATTCACCCACTTATCCCCGAACAATACTTGTAAAGAAATATTCTGAAGAACCCTTTCTCTGCTCGAATCAATGTAAGTATCCCCTTCTTCTTGTTTTTCATTGACATCATTGAAATTCAGCACCAAGGCATCAGACGGTAAACTCGAAATTTCTTCTGGCTGAATCCACTCAAATTTTTCAATACTAATCTGTTTATCCTTTATTGGAATCGCTTGTATATGCTGCTCAATAATTGTTTTGATCCGCTGTTGGCGAACATGATCTACCCCATAAACAATGATCGGTTCAGGTAAGATATTTACCCGTTGCTTTGCGTTCTTTACGGTAGTCGCATCCTTAATATACGAGCTTTGAAGGTTTCCTTTAATATCATCCTGTTTTAGTTTTACAGCACCTTTGAACGCCTTGTTCAGCTCATCACAGGCCAAATACCAAAAGAAACACTTGGTTTTATAACGCTCATCGCCTTTGAACTTAAAATAAGGCAAACCTTTGGCTTTACTATTCTCATATCCTTTTTTGATATATTGCCCGTCAGTATCACCATAAGAACGGCTTAACTGCCCAATAAAATCATCCGATTCGGACCAAAGGTAACGCTCCCTCTTCAATAATTTGGCAAGCTTATCTCCCTTGTAATACTTCCTGATATCCTTCAATGGTCTAAAGGTAGCCACTGATAATTGGGCATAGCCCCTATGATCTACATTCAAGTTGAGCGCTTCGATAGGCCCCTCCTTTTTCCTTTGTTTCGTTGGAACCACCCACAATTTCCCATAGACCAATGATGCATAGTATTTGGGCATTTTATCGGACACCCCAAGCGCCTGAAGGCCTTTCTCCCCTACCGCAGCATTCAGGCACAGGTTTAGTATCATACTGTTCAATCGCCATTTTTCATCCCCACACACTCCTTTAATTTCAGCCTCTTCAAATTGAATTTTCCGAACGGTAAACTTATCCTTCACTTGTCCATAAAGCAGAGCCGGTAGTTCACGCAAATCCATGAAGAATAACAAATACAGCTTTCCTCCAAAATTATCATATACGATCGTAAATTTCTCTTCTGTCTGCTCACTCCACGCTTCCACTTCCTTATAAGTAAACTTTTCATCCTTGTCCCTTTTCTCCAAACAAAAGACGGTATGACTCCTTTTAAATTTTGGAGTAAATTCAACGGAATAACGGTTGATATGATGTTTGATGGTCTTAGAATTATTATTTAGCATGACAATTGGCTTTTAAGTGTGGATAGTTGTAGAGGAAGTACTTCACCTTCTTCGTCGAAATGATAGAGATAGGGAACGAAAATCAGTTTCCTATTGGGGTAGCCCTTGTTTTCAATGATGAAAGGTAGATCCGCCTTGGGTAATGAAAAAATATTGCAGATCACAGCGGTATGCCCACCTACTTTTTCCAGCTTTTTGAAAAACCATTCTTCAGAATTGTATTGTGTGTCATTACTCCAATTTTTGAAGTCAAAGTAAAGACCTGTACCCTCCAAAACAAAATCAAAACGCTCGTAGTGATCCGGACCAAGACCGACCAATTTTTTATCTTTAAAAAGGTAGTTTTCAAAAAACCATTTCCCAATGACCTCTCCCTGATAGCCCTTGTATAGGTTGGTGAATGCAGGTGGGTGCAACATATAATGTTTTTTAGCAACTGTATCCGCAAAGCCCTTTTCTTTCCAAAACTCCAGTAACTTCCCTCCGATTTTATGTATTTTATCAAGGTTCATCGCCTGCTCATTCAATACCGAATAATCCGAAAAGTCTTCCTTGTTAAAAGTTATTTCCACGTTCTTGAAATCTGCTTCCTTCGAATACCCATAGCCATTCAACTTCCCTTTTATTGGATAAAGGTACAGGTCCTGAAGGTGCATATAATCTTTTCCATCCGGTAGATCAGATTTATTGACAGTCGGATGTTTGAGGATAAATTCCTTGGTCAGATTCCATTTATCAATCTCGTGCCCCTCAAAGGGCGTACGGCGATACTTACCGAAAGTCCTTTGCATATAGTTCGCACTTTCAATAGATTTATTGACCATCTTCAGAATATGACTTTGCTCTGGGCTCACTCTTTCTATGGTTTTTTCCCCACTATGCTCGACACAATATTGATGTAGAAGTTGAAACTCGGCCGTGTAGTAATTTTTATCCGAGAGTTCGTGTAAGGCTATAAATTCAGCCGTTTCATCATCTACCATATACATCGAATCAATCGGCTTCCAGTTAGATCTTGATCCCCTACCTAAGGCCTGAATTACCCAATAATTCACGGCATCGACATAATAAGAAGAACCTTTTTTTACTTCATTAACAATAATTGGGTGTTTTGGATAACGTGGAGAGGAAATGAACGACTGCATCGCCTTTATTCCACCGAAGTGGCTGATCATCCCAAAATCCACCATATCTGTTATGGTGTAAATGGCGCTCAATTTATCTTTCAGCTCAACCGCCTTATTTCCGCTCAAAACAGGTGTGATAAAACTTTTCTGTTCGCAGTAGATAAATTGCACATCGACCTTTTCTGATTTATTGGGATGATCAGGATCCACCTGTACCACTTCCATCCAATCACGTCGGCTAACCTGCGGGTTCACTCCAGCCCCCATCGTGCCATAGGAAGTGATGATAATCCGATGATCTCTAAACTTCCCAAAATCGTCTGGCTGGATGTCTTTCAGAGAATCGTCAAAGGCTTTCATACCCTCTTCAAACTTATCGGTAGAAATAAACTTTATAGCTTCATTTACCTTCTCCTTAGCCACTTTATGATCCACATCAAAAACATCCCGATAAACCATCGTGAATAGTTCTTTCAATTCCTTACGCTGGTAGTCAGCATCCGTACTTTCAGAAAATAAATTGGGAGCAAAGAAAAGCCCCGTAACTAATCGTGGTCGGGTAATCATTTCTTTGTAGGCCATGGCTAATTTGATCAATCTTCTTAATTGATATGACTTCCCCTCAAATTTTCCGGCAAAGGTGGATAGCTTGGCAATTTTAGCGGGTGCAGTCGCATAAGATGGCAACAAAACTTTTAGATCATCCACTTTCGGCTTCTTCGGACATTTGATGATCCCCGTCTTTATATCTCTTTTCTCGAAGGATTTTTGCTGGTAGTCATCATGCACCTTTTGAATGCTTTTGCACTCTTTGGCATTCAGTGAGTCAAATCTGCTACATATTTTTTCGAGAAGTTCATGATTGAAGTTTGTGCCCAATCCTTCAAGCAATGCCGTTGCCGAAAGTCCAATGATTTGATATCGGTCCGAGAAGCTGGCCATCAGGTATTCGGCACGCATCAACCGGAAAAGGTGAATATCACATTGGTCAATAGAGGTAGATCCCTCCGTTTTGACAGCAATCAAATCCAAAAATGGTTCCTGAACATCTAATATCTTATTCCCTCTCAGAACCGTAAAAATAAACCTCAGCTCCATCATTCCCACATACAATGGATCCCCAGGTGCGATACCATAATGGTATAAAATCGCTTTAAAGATGGTTTCATCGGTAACCAAAAGCTGAACATCATGGGTCTGATCATTATGCTCCTGGTACATTCTTGCACTTATCTGTTTTGATAATTGAAGGCTCAGGTTCACGTAAGTCGAAACAAATTCAGTAAGCAACCGCTGTAATTGCCGAGTCAAAAAGTTTAAGGAAACATCATCTACCTGTTCATATTCTATCTTATTGGTGATGATCTCATTTCTATTTTCTGCCTTACGCACCCGTTCACCATAAGAATATTTGGGAAGAAATAATTTAGTTCTATCGGTTGAAAAAGTCGTGTTTTGGATGGATGCACTTTCCGTTCGATCTTCCAAATGACGGTAGATGTCAATCAATCCGCTCAGGTTTTTCACCTTCGTAGAGAAACCTTCACGTTTCTTCTCTAATTTTTCCGAAGAGGGACGATCTATTTTATACTTATCACAAAAATTATTCAGGTAAATGGAGACATCTGATTGGGGTTCATCGGTCAAAAGAATCAATTTTTTGACACTTGAATAAAGCCCCAAAGGCTGGTTGAGTGTGCTATTGAGATAAACATCCTCAATCTTCTTCTTGAACAGGTCAAACTCATCAATAATCAAAAGGTAATTCTGAGGATCACTCAAACCAGGAATTAACGGCAATGAATCAAAAAGGTGGCTATTGATCTTATTGGCATAATACAGCTTATCAAAGGTTAAAAAAATCACCTTGGCCTCCCAACAGCGCATCTCAGGGAACAACTCACCCAGCCAACGGTAGGGAATAAATTCGTTCACCAAATCTCTGTCCACGTCTGATCTCCAGGCTTTCGCTTCTTTAAAAAATAGCCCAAGAGTTTGTTTCCGTGTTAAATCCTTAACTCCTATTTGCTCTTGGCAATCGGTTAATTTTTTGGTGACCTCCTCGAAAACAGCCTGCTTCATGCGAGACAAGGCACTTGTGAAATTTTTCTCTGACTCCTGACCTTTCCTTTTATTTTTTCGATCCTCAAGGTACTCAAGTGCTGCACTGTTAAGATTATCGAAGATCTCCTTAAATTCAGTCTCTCTATCCCTAAAGCATGAAATAACGGCGTTCAAGTAGTCTTGGTCTGCGAGTAATCTGCCTTCACCAAAAACCCTTTCAGCCCATTTTCGGTTTGATTCCAGCAACAGCACATGTTGCCAAGCATCTTCCACTCCTTTTTTCTCCAACAACTCAAGCATTAAGTCATCGGGTAAATTTTTATACTGAAGCGTTGTGAACAGTACACGTTCAATATCATGTTCATCGCTTAGAATGACTTCCTCAGCAATCACTTCACAGGTGGTAAAGGTTTTCCCCCCACCAGTTTGAAGGTTAATTTGATCAATGCCCTTATTAAATCCCTTTGTGATTTTATCCTTGAGGATAGTCTTCAGCGGATTTGGATAAGTTGATTTGGAATGCTCCATAGCTTCTCGTGATTAAATGGATGAAACTTACATTTTCCCCACAATCTAATCTACAAAAATGCACTGGATTTGCATTCCAAATTAAATACGGATTCTTACTTCACTTCTTCTTTTAAGCTTTTCAACAGTTCCATCTGCTGGTCAATCTTATCCAAAAAAGCTTTCTTATTTTCTTCACTACTCTTGTTAAACTTGGATACAAATCCCTTTTTTGAAACCTCTTTGTTGAATGTGTGGAACCATTTATCCAAATGGCGATTAAACTTATCTGCAGTGTCAGCAGGCTTTTCCGGTGTCTTGCTTTCTGGTTTCACCGCTTCCGCTGGAAAGTGCTTTTCCAAAAATTCATCCCAGCTATTTTCTGATTTCCCGAGGTCAATCAATTTGCCATTGGTCAATTTTGCCACCAATTCCATGTCATTATCCTCGGCATCATATTCCGCTTTTTTCAGGTATTTGAATTGTAAATCCTGAGGCATTTTATTTACGCCCAAGTAGAAAAAGGAATTGTTGGTTACCGTTCTTGGCGTTACCCCAAAAATATCTGCTACCGATTCTCTTACTTGTTCACGCCCTTGTGCAAGGCCTTTTCTTCGCTGAAATTCCCGACCTACTAAGAATGATTTTTCTTCATTCGAAAGGTTTCTTCTCGCAGACTGGTAAGAAAGCATCCATTGGTACACATCTTCGAGGGTCTTGATCCCAACGATTTTTTCGGCTGTCCATTGTTCCCCGTAGGTCAATCCCAATTCCTGAATCACCTGAAATCTATGGTGACCATCGACAATGTAATGTTTGCCATCTTCATGCTCAAAAACTTTGATGCTTTCATACACCTTGCCGGAAGACTGGATATTATTCCTCAAATTTTGACGCTCAATAGGGGAGAGGGGCATAATATATTTCTCCACCTCAGGCATAATCTCAAAACTTATTGCCTCGGACTTTTGGATTGGCTGGAGGTCCTGTTGCATCTGCTCGCTCAACCCTAAGCCCAAATTAGCTTTAGAACCTTTTGATTGCTTACTTCTTCTCAGCGCCATTTTTTCCTAATTTTAAAATTAATTCTTCGGCCAATGCTTTGTAGTCTTCCCTTGCCGGAACAATTGTGCCGTTAGATTTATTCAGTTCTTCTTCAACATAGCGGAACACATCCACCCCTGCCGAAGCAAACTCCTCCATAATGATATTTGATCGTATCACGGTGTTGAATGTTGGGAAGGATGCCTCTAAATCATGAATGATATTGCCATGTAGCTTGGTTTCTTTTTTTACCCTGGTGAACAAAAATCCCAAACAGGCTACATTTTCTTTTTTGGATCGATTGGCGTCATTGATTGTCTGTATTACATTGACGGCCTTACTTGCATCCATTTTATTTGGGGCCATCGGCACAATCACATAATCACTGGCATAGAGGGCAGGTTCTGCGGTAAGCTCTTCTGGTGGACAATCCAAAATGATGAAATCGTATTTATCTCGAAGGTGATAAATCACTTTTTCGTAGATACACCGAACAGATGAAATCGCTGAAGTACCCGACACCAAAGCTTTGGATAGCGCTCGGTTTTTGGTTGAGCTTGGAATGATATCAAAATGCTGATACTTCTCGTTCAGCTCATCTTCTTCAAATTCATAGACCTGATAAATTGCTTCCTCAACCGGAACCTCATCATTCAAAATATCTACTAACTCATTCAACCCCTCTTTTCTTGGACGGATATCCAAAGCATCTTGAGTCAAACTTGCCTGAGGGTCTGTATCAATCAAAATAACTTTGTAGCCTTGGCGGTGAAGCGAAGCCCCGATGTTGATTACACTGGTGGTTTTACCTACGCCTCCTTTGTTGTTATAAAGACTCAAAACAGTTCCTTTACCGAAATAATTGGCATTGGTGTCAAAACCAAATTTTTCAATGACCGGAATAATCTTTTGAGCAGTCTCGGCGGAAATAAATTTTGAATCAAGTGAGTTGATCGCCGAATTTACATTTTGATGCGGAATGCCTGCTTGTTCGCAAATCCCCCTGATATTCAAATTTCTCTTTTCCTTAGAGAGCCACGTAAGCAAATTTAAAATTTTCATAAACCTTATGACAAAAAATTTTTTCAAGTGAAACCATTTCACCTGAAATGGCTACAAAACATCACTAATTAAGGCATTTTTTTTAAAACAGCCAAAATGTATTATTATTTTTGTCATAATAAGTGTATTGGTGTTCAATTCACTAATGTTTTAAATTCACCTAAATCACACCGACTGTTCCCGTTTGTTGTTTATTAGTTTATTGTTTATTGTTTAGGGGTTTGCAACTTGTTGATTTTGAGTGAATTACAAGCGCTCATGCATACAATTGGCCTATATATGCATACAAATTGCCGTTTCATGCATACAATTGGCCTATATATGCATACAAATTGCCGTTTCATGCATACAATTGGCCTATATATGCATACAAATTGCCGTTTCGTGCATACAAATATGCCTAATTATTATTTTAGACTTGTATATGCATACAAATATGCCTAATATAGTAGGAAGAAATCCTTCTGATAAAGTTGAACATAGGCAATTTGTATAGGTGAACTAACTTTTGGGTAAGGATCAATTAGTTTTTAGCCCACTTGAGCACATTTTTATGAAAGAGGAATATTTGGATTTGATGATTGTAAAGTCAAATAGTCTAATCGAAAGCAAGAATTACTTTTCCTTGACCCAGCAACGCATCATTAGTCTGGCATTGGCACAAATTCCTAAAGGTCAGGAGAAATTTGAGTGGATGAACTTTCCTTTCAATGACCTGTACCCTAAAGGTTCCAAAATTGGAGGAACACAATACAAGGCGGTCAAACAAGCCATTCGGACTATGGGTTCGCTTTCGATCTTCATCCAAAAGGAATCAGGTGAGTGGCACAATATTCCTTTTCTTCAGGCAAGGGGTAACGATAAGACTCGATTGATTGAGATTAAGTTTGTTGATGATGCACGAGATCTTTTGCTGAATCTGAGTGGTAACTTCACTAAGTATTTACTTCGATCAGTATCCATGTTTGAGAGCTCTTATTCTTTTCGAATATATGAACTCTGTAAACAACACCTGTTTAAAGGTCAAAGGGAGTGCACTATGGCCTTTTTGCGCCAACGCTTAGGGTTATTAGTCGCTTTTGAGGATAAGGGCTATAAGGATGAGGAAATAGAGGCTATGTTGTCTTCAGGAAAGGTCAAAACAAAATATGGCTTATTCAATAACTTTAATAAGCGGATTTTGGAAGTGGCTCAGGCAGAGATCAATAAGCATAGTGATATCTGGATCACTTATGAGAAGGTAAAAAGGGGAAAGACCATTCATGCGATTAAGTTTTTTATCAAACCAAATCCAAATAATGAGCATGAAGAGTCCACAGAGCCTGTACTCAAACAAAAAGCTAGGGGCATAACAGTGGATACGACATTTGAGGAAGTACAAAGCAAATCTGATTATGCGGATCAGGTGATCGCTGAAAAGGGGAGCATGGTGAAAAATACGGAGGCTTACAAAAATAAGTTGATGAAGGACGAGTCGTTTGATAAAGAGTATCAAGAGAAACAACAGGAGGTAGAAAAGGAAAAACGACAGAAAGAGAGAAGTAAGCAACAGAAGGAACAACAGGTTGCGATGACCGAGTGGGAGAATGCTTATGGGGAGGAATACAAGAAAGTAAGGGTTCCGTACTGTAAAATGGCGGGCACAAATAGAGACTTGATTAAATCATTCCGAGCTTGGTATCAAGAAAAGGGCTCCATTATCGATAAACAGAAAATACTCGATCAAATTGACAAACGAGAATTGTCAAGCGCTGCCTGGCTGAAGTTCGGTACTTTCATGATCGAACAGCAGGGGAGTGATTATGAACGTAAGTTTTTTCTTCGGGCAAATCCTAAGCCATGGATCGAATTTATGATCCAAGAAATGGCAAAGGAGCAGCAAAAGGAGGAGACTGTACAGGGGACGTTTGATTTTTCGGGTTTTTGATAGGTGGCTGATGTAAGGTTTTAGTACTCAACCCTTTTTTGATGATATAGATGGGTGGGGGATAAAATAGTGTTAAATTTATTCGTCTATACAAATTATGCTAACGATTAAATTACGAAAGACTTTTATGAAAGATCAATCTAAATTTTCGAATACAGAAGATAAGGCCCTTCTAAGGGCCCTTAAGAACAACTTTAAACCAAACACAACTTCGTTATCGAAAGAAGATACGCAGATATTTTTTGATGCACTTGAAAATCCACCTGAGCCAAATGAAGCTTTAAAAAAGGCGATGAAAAGACATAATGAGCTCATAGATCAAGAAAAATAAAATGACACTATCCCACAAAGTGTGTAAACTACTTTTTAGGATCTGATAATTTTATTGGATCCTATTTTCATGTATTGCCATAAATTGACTCAAGATTTGTCCCCAATTTCGGATAGGCATCGTCCATTTTTTGGTGACTTCTCTCAAGGCTAAATAAACGGATTTTTTCACCGCATCATCGGTCGGATAAGATAGTTTGTTTTTGGTATATTTTCGAATTTTTCCATTTAGATTTTCGATCAAGTTGGTCGTATATATAATTTTCCGAATCTCTGGAGGATACTCAAAAAACGCTGTTAATTCATTCCAGTTGCGCTTCCAACCTTCAATGGCATATCGGTATTTCTCTCCCCAATTCTTCTCGAACTGTTCAAGAGCAACCTTGGCCATTTCCTGATTGGGAGCGGTGTAGATTTCTTTCATATCTGCTGAAAAGGCCTTTCTTTCCTTGTAAACCACATATTTGCATGAATTTCGGATTTGGTGAACGACACAAATCTGAGTGACAGCTTCAGGGAAAGAGGCCTTAATGGCGTCGGTAAAACCGTTGAGGTTATCCGTTACGGTAATGATTATGTCTTCAACACCACGGGCTTTGATGTCGGTCAGTACATGCATCCAAAAGGCAGATGTTTCATTCTTGCCAAGCCAAAGCCCCAAAACCTCTTTTCTGCCGTCCTCCCGAAGACCGACAGCAATGTAAATGGCCTTGTTGACAACCTTGCTGTTTTCACGGACTTTCATCACAATGGCGTCCATCCAAACGATGAGGTATTGCTGTTCAAGAGGTCGATTTTGCCACTGAACGATGTCTTCATTGATAGAATCAGTTATGCGGCTAATGGTCGATTCTGAAAGGTTAAACCCGTAAATATCACGCATTTGCTCTTCAATATCAGAAACGGACATCCCCTTGGCATACAGGGATATAATCACATTTTCTACACCCTCTGCAGTGGATTTTCTTTTGGGAACAATCATCGGATTGAAGGAGCCATCACGATCACGAGGGACTTTGATTTCCGCTTCACCATGAGCATTTTTTATGATCTTTTTTGTGTATCCATTGCGACGATTCTGTTCAGGAGCTCCATTGTGCTTCTCATAGCCCAAATGCTCATCAAGCTCTCCTTCAAGCATTTTCTCAACTGCCCTGGTGTGCAATTCTTTAAAAAATTGGTTTAGATCGTTTCCATCTTTGAATTGCTTTAAGAAAGCATCGTCATTCAATAAATCTTCTCTGTTCATAATGGTATGATGTTGTATTATAAGTTAATAAATCATCACACACTTTGTCTTGTAGTTCGCAATAAAAGCTGCGCTTTCATTGCTATTTCTCAAAATTTAGTTGCCTTTTTGCTACACAAAAAGACCCCAAAATTTTCGAGAGTAAACCCCATTCTCGTGCTTAGGAGAAAATGGGGTTTACACAGATTTTAGGACAGTACCAAAATCATCTCTCCTCAATCAATCAATATTCACCGGGATGAAATATCGCTTGCATTTCACTTGTTGGAACGGGCACGAATATTAAATCTTCTGATTGCCGATACCAAAGCCAGAAAAGATTTATTTTGAAAACACTAATCTGGCGTATGCACTAAGTAGTGAGCCTGAAATAGGTAATGTGCGGGAAACCTTTTTTCTTAATGCGATGAAGAATGCTGGCTTAGCGGTGAATGAATCTAAAAAATCAGACTTTTTGGTAAGCAGAAAATGGACCTTTGAAATTGGCGGTAGAAACAAGACGCTGCAACAAATCAAAGGCTTGGAGAATGCTTTTAATGTTCAAGACGGTATCACACGGGGAGCTTTACAAGCATTACCACTTTGGGCTTTTGGCTTCTTGTCAAATACTTTTTTGAAGGAGAGTTAGTTGATTGTAGCTCAAATATTATCCTTTTTACACTATAATGGATGTGTATAGCCAATATTTGAGCTATTTTGTTTTTGAACCTATCTCATGACAGATATACAATTTAGCAAAATATTTTAGTGTAAATAATGTAAGCCAAATTATTGAGCAGGTCAAAGATGCTTTGTCCAACTGGACGCAATTTGCAAACCAGGCCGGAGTAACGGAGCCTTCAAAGAAAGCCATAGCAAATACGATCAATAATTTGTTGGCGGAGAGGTAGTCGTGGTTCCAATGTTGGTGAATATGTGGGAATATTTTTTGATAGGTATCCCTGAAATTCATGTTCGCCAACATTAGAAAATCCACCACTTGTTCAAGCCAGCATTTGCGTTTCTTTTAACGCTGTATATTATGGTTGGTAATCAAACGTTGTTTGAGTATTGCTCAACCGACCAGCTCTCATACAGAATGAACTACCTTCTTTCAATCTTCTCAAGGGGTAAAAAACACAAGATGTCAATAATATACATTTTGTGTTTTAGTGTGACACTTTAGTGATGCCGTAAATTTGTTGTTGCTGATTTTCGGACAGGAAAAAAGTGATAAGCCTTTTTTATAAGAAAGGCGCTAATGAAAAAGCGTCAAAGGAAGTGCCCTTCTATTTTTTCTCCTTTCCCTTTCTCGATCTTTTAGCTTTCGCGCTTCCGGCCTCCTCTTTTCTTTGTTGCTCATATTTTTTGATGTCCTTCGGAAATTTTTCTTTTAAGGCACCGTAGGCTGTTCGGTTCTTTTGCGTGCGTACTGCATCAACTGTCTGCAAAATATCAGTTTGTTTTTTATATAGATTATCATTATACCTTACAAGGTTGATTGATTTGTGATATCCTAAAGATAAGGCACCGATCAAGGTGAAGAAACAAAACACAAAGGCGATTCGAAGTATGTTCTTTTCGTTTATATATATCTTTAGCCTTTCATCGATTTTCAATAAGGCAGCGGTAAATTTAGGGTTTCTGTAATTTTGTCTCAGGGCTGTTTGCTGTGTTTGAAATTTTCTTCCGGCTGATTGAGTAACCGTTTTACAGTGATTGTGAAAATCATCTTTACACTTCTTGTCACAAAATTTAGCAGTTGATTTTTTATTGATCAGAGGAGTCTGACACTGAAGGCATATTTTCGTTTTCATAGGTTGATTATTTTATAACTATTTTAAGTTAATCTATTTTTTACAATACCTCAAATCATTATCGATGATTTGAGGTGTTTTTTTAGCTTGAAATATTATTGAACTATTTTTATGTGTGTACCGTGTAAGTTCCGTGTACACGGAACCATAGGAGGTAAGATATGATTATTCAAATTTTTAGTGGATGATAATATGATGATTAATTTGAAATATCCTCTTCTAAATACTGCTCAAATGCTTGTTTATTAGCCTTGATGGCGTATATTTCTATTGAAAATCAAATGACTTAGATCAGTTTAAAGAAATCACCAGCTTTAGCTGGGAGCGAGGCATAGTTTAGGTGCCACTAAAATGAATTTTAGCCCCTAAACTGCCCCGATTTTGTTCGCTTTGCTTTCAAAATATCTCTCCGCTACGCTAATTTATTACTTTTTACGCTTCGCTTTTTTTTTAATTTAAATAATATAAGTCTATGGCAAGACCTAAGTCAAAATCGCTTCGGAAGAAGCGTATCAACTTCTTTGTTGATCAAGAAGAATATGAAGTATTGCAGAAGAATGCCCTTGATAAGGGGCGCAACATCCCCGCTTTTTGTAGAGAAATGACCTTGAGTAAGGTTCATGAAAAACCGATGGATAATACCATTGCTTCTGCTACGAACTTCCATGAGCTCAAAATTGAAATTGCCCGCCTGGGCAATAACCTCAACCAGATTGCTCGCCGAATGAACATGAATGAGATGTATGATTCGGATGTCGAAAGAATTCATCAGGTACTGGATTATTTGGTCGAACTAAAGCGGAAATCATGATTGCGAATACTGTGATAGGTACTAACTTTCAGGGAGTATTTAATTACTGTTTGGGAGAAAAGAAGGGAGCAAAAGTGCTCGGTTTTTCGGAGGACATTATCATGAAAGGGGATGGAGATCCCTTGTTTTTTGCAAAACAGTTTGAGGGACATGTTGCTGATTATCGGCATACACTTCGGTCCGATTTTAAAAATGTGGTGGACCATACTTCTTTGAGTTTTGGGTATCAAGATGAGCTAAACGAGCAAGAGCTGCTTGAAATTGCCAGAGCATTTATGATCGAAAAGGGCTATGAAGATTGTCAATACGTGGTGATTCAGCATTTTGATACCGAGCATACGCATGTACATTTAGTCCTTAATCGGGTGGATGAATCGGGTAGTGTTGTGAATATTGACAACAACTATTTCAAAAATACGGCAATCACAAACCGTCTGGAGCAGCAATACAATTTGCAATCGAAGTTTGATAACAATCAAAAAATGGGATTGACTTTTGTTCCGCAAGATAAGAATGAAAAGACTCAGGAGGCGAAGGTATTTGTAAAATCCGTTATTGATAAAGCCGTCATTTCGGGAGAGGTTAAGAACGTTGATGCGTTATTGGAGTGCCTAGAAAAGCAAGGAATTGATTCTGAACTGAAGGAGGTGAAAGGCACGGTAAAAGGGATTTCTTTTTCTTATGAAGACAAAGCATTTAAGGGAAGTGAGATAGGGTGGAGTTTGCCGACTATCGAAAAACAACTTGAAGGAGTATTTGAACAAGAGCAGTTATTGCAGCAAGTTAATGAAGTTATAGCGCCTAAATGCCAAAATTTTAAGGATTATGTTTCTGTTCTTGAAAGACAATATGGTATTAAAGCAGACGTGAATATTCAACCGATAACGAAGGAACCAACTTCAATTACTTATCAATTTGCATCAGGGAAAAAAATAATGGGGCACCGGGCTGGTGTAAAAGTCAAGGAACTTTCAGCGATGTTTACTTCTGATGCGAAGATAACACAAGAGAATTTGAAGGAGGTTGTTGGCGTAATGTTGAAACAATCAACAACGATGGAAGAACTATCACAGCAGCTTGCCGATCGGGGTGTAAAAATGGAAGTTTTGAAGCATTCTATTAGCCAAAAAACGAGGGGATTACATTTTCATTTGCCTGATGGGAAAGTGATCAAAGGGAGTAAAATTGGATGGAGTTATAAGAAAGTACAATCTGCTTTACTGCCTCGAAAGACTACTGAAATCGAGGCAAAATTATGCATTCGGCAAGCATTTGAACAAAGTAGAAGTAGGACTGAGTTTATCAATAGATTGTCCGAAAAAGACATTAAATTAGAAATATCACGTCATTTGAAAAGCGGTATAGAATATGGTATGATCTATCATCTGCCAAATGGAACCAAGATGAAAAGTAGCATTTCGAGGGTTTCATTTAAGATGATGAATGAGAAATTTATTGAGCATGTTAAAGTTGCTGACGCCGTATCAGAGGCACTAAAGAAATCTACATGTATCGATACCTTTAAAAATTATTTGAAGACGAATTTCAATATTGAAACTCGGATATTGGAGCATAGAAATACGAAGAAAGCCTATGGGGTTCGGTTTATAAAACCAGATGGGACAAAAGTAAAAGGCAGTGATGCAGGTATTTCTATTCATCAATTGAAGAATCACTTTAAGGTCTTTGCTCAAAAGAAAGAGGTGGTTCAAACTACAATTTCCGAATCGACTAACCGCAATGAGTTTATTGAAACCCTTAAGGAAGCGGGTATTAACTGGGAAAAGGATGGAAATGAGCATGTGTTCCGTTTGATAGATAATGATCAGAAAATTCCGGTAGGTGCTACTGCTTTTGAAGATTTTGACAAAATGTTGCAAGCAAATATGCTGATGCAGCAACTTCAAAATGCTATTGAACATAATCAACCGGAGCTTGTTCCGAGAAATATTATCAATGCGATGGCTTGGTCGCAGGCAAAGCAAAGTTATAAGCCTGAAAAATATGATATGGCCTTTAAATGGACGGTTCACCCTGAGATAGAATACTCGGATAAGCAGTTGAGTTTTGGTAAGTATCAATTAGATGTTAATGCTCTTGAGCGGTTGATTACTCCGCAATTAAAAAAGCGGATTTTAATTATGAAGAAGCATACAACTAAGTTTGACGCCGTGCTATTTGATGCTTTTTTACGCTCAAAAAATGGAGGTAGTATTATTGATGAGCTGAATAAAATAGGTGTTCAGACTGAAGTGGATCATAAAAATATTGCAATTTTCAAACACCCTGATTTCACTTTTAAGAGTACTCATTTTGGATTGAGGGCGGATGGTTTTGAGAAATTGATGAAGCATCAATTGACTCGATTACATATTATTCAAGCCTTGCATAAAACCCGTAACCTTGATGATTTTGAGAAAACAATTGGAAAGCGAGGGTATGTCATGAAAGAGAACATTCTTGGTAAGAGGGGATTTATGTCAGTTTTTACGGGACCCGATGATGCTGAATTTAATTTGCGAGATCTCAAGATTTCTCACTCGACTTTTGCAATTATACTTGCAAAGGATTTATCCAAAAATGAAGAGCCGATCGATATTTTGGTCAATGCAGTTGAGCAAGCAGGCAGTTTAAATGAGTTAAATGATATCTTGTTTATAGATAATTTGATGGTATTTGAAAACTATGATGGTTTGGCTTTGGGCAGCCCGGATAATTTGATTCCACTCAGAGATTTAGGATTTGGTTGGCGAGACGTCCAAATGGATTTTGAGGAGTTTGGATTCTATAATCAAGCGGAGGATAATTTCAGAGAAGAGCGTACGGTGAGCCATAGTCAGGCTGAGCATGCATACAACGGAGGAGGTGGTAGTAATGAATCTGCTTTGGTGGAATTTATGACTGCTTTATTAGCCGGCGGCGGCGGTGGTGCAGCCGGGGTTCCTGCTAAAAATGTGGAAGATGAGGATGAGTGGGAAAAACGGAAGAAACGCAAGAAGTCCATTAAGCCTTCGATGCCGAAGCCGTCGCAGGGGATGTCGATGTAGTTTTACTAAAGGTCAATAGGTGGTTAGTGACGAATATAGCTCGTGGTTGCGGTGATAGATTCAGGTAAAATAAGCGTATTTCTCATTTTTTGAGAATAAAAAATTCAACTACACTCAATAACTCGCAAAATTTGCGTATTATTAAACATGAACGCAAATGAATACGAATTGATCGAGGTCCCACGTCTTAAATACAACCATCAAGATTGGCCAAATTTCACTTTCGATCCGCAGAAGGTTTATATGCTTTTGGCGGATGTAATGGAACATTATGGAGCGGTAAAAGGGCGTTTTACAGACAGTTCTCTTGAAATTACCAATGAGGTGATCACTAAAATGATGGCCGATGAAATTGTGAGTTCTGCCGAAATTGAGGGGGAGTACCTAAAGGAGCAGGATGCAATTGCTTCGATCAAAAAGACTTTGTTTGATAAGCATTCAGAGGATAAGCGCTACCGAAACACGGATGGTTTTGCGGAGGCTTTGATTGATGCTGTTTCGGATTTTGATGCACCTTTGACCCGTGATCGCCTTTTTCATTGGCATCGTTTATTGTTTCCGGATCAAAAAGATGGACACGGGCAGTCGATGAATGTTGGCGCATTTACCAAAGATCGAATGGTGATTCAGTCTGGAGAGGATCAGGTGATTTACATGGCGCCACCGGTGGAACGCATCAATATGGAGATGAACATGTTTCTTTCGTGGTTCAATGCCAATGCCCAAATGCCCGCATTCATCAAGGCGGGTATCGCTCACCTTTATTTCGAAATCATTCATCCATTTGAAGATGGAAATGGCCGAATTGGTCGATTGCTGATTGACAGGATTTTGGCTCAGCATGATCGTAGCTCATTGCGCTTACTGGGCATGTCTTCTTTTCTGAAGCAAAACCAAAAGGAGTATTACCAGCAGCTAAACTATCATTCAAAAGGCAATTTGGACGCTACTGATTTCGTGCTTTGGTTTTTGAATGCAACCAAAGCAGCTTTGGAAATGACTTCTGAAAAGTTGGATCAAATCCTGATTAAAGAAAGATTCTGGCGACAGTTCAGAGGCATGAGTCTTAACGACCGACAACGCAAAATTTTGGAGCTATTACTCTCAGGTGAATTCGTCGGAGACCTCACCGCTCAAAAGTGGACCAAGTTAGGAAAGTGTTCATTGGATACCGCTTTGCGAGATATTGACTATTTGGTCGAGAAAGGAGCATTGAAACCACTGACCGATGGACAGCGAAAGCAGAAATTTGGTTTGGGGGTTTAGGTGTGTTTTGATGATGTGGGCTAAAGTTAAGGTCGGTTCATGAAGTTGAACCAAAACCCCAACAATTAACAAAAAAACGTTACTAAAAAATCCCTGCTATTGTTTTGCCTGTCAGCAACACACAGCAGGGATTTTTCTTTACCTTTGTGTTATCATTCAAGCTAAAGCATAAATAGTATGAAAGCCATCATCTACTCCCGTGTATCCACCAAGGAACAATCCACTACCCGCCAGGTGCAGGAGCTCAAAGCCGTGCCCGGCTTCGAAGTCGAAAAGGTCTTTCATGAAAAGATCAGCGGTTTCACCAAGACGGCATCCGAACGCCCAGCTTTAGGCAGGGCACTCGCCTACTTGAAAGCGCATTCGGAAATCAACTGCCTGATGGTCCACGAGATTTCGCGACTTGGGAGAAATACACTTGATGTACTTTCACTGATCGAGCAGTTGAGATTAGAAGGAATAAAAATCTACATTCACAATCTTGGACTAACGATCAATACCGGCGATGCTAAAGAAGAGGCATTTTCAAAACTCATCATCACGCTAATGGCAGACCTTGCTCGCCTCGAAAGCGAGCAGATGTCCTACCGGATCAAAAGTGGTATTCGTGCCCGAAAAGAAAAAGGCTTGCACACGGGACGGAAGGTTGGCAGTAAAGAGTCTGATGAAAAGTTTTTGTCCAAACACGCTGATATTGTCAAGTACCTGAAAAAGGGTTTTTCTTATCGAGAGATTCAGCGGTTGTGTAAGTGTTCACCGAATACGGTGCAGAAGGTGGCGAGGTTGGTGAGAGGGGAATAGCAATTCAATTTGGCTTAATTGTAAACATCATTCGTTTGTCTTCGACTGTCGCCTTCAATGGTTAGGTTTCGAGCCGTAGCCCCCACGATGAAGAAATCTACTTCGAATTGTGCCAATACTTCCTTCAAGTCGTTCAGCAATGATTTTAGGGATTTATTCATCTTCATGACAACAAGGGCTTAATTTGATGCTCGGCAACTTCTGTATTTCTTGGCTCCTTGCTTTGTAGAAGATCTGCATAGATCAACAGCAAGGGGACCGTTGTTTGGGTACCCTCTATGTAGGTTTTCAATAAATCATGATTCCAAAAAGGGATCAGCAATTGCAGGTTCGCCTGTTGTGGCTCCTGCCGTGGACGCAATTTCAGTTTGCGCATGACTTCTACCTTATCCGCCAAAGCATAAAGGGTGTGCTGTTCAGGTGTTAAATTTTGAGTATGGATTTCTGCACCATCTTCCCCGCCAAACAAGAATAATGTTCCTGCACCCTCGGTTTTCTGCTCTTTCGGAAGGCTATAAGAATCCAATGTTTGCACCAGTTTATTTTTGAATGAAGCATATTGAAGCACCCATAGGTTCCTTAATTTTTCAATGTGCAACAGTCTTTTGGATTTGATATATCCTTCTTGACTCAGTGCTTTCAGGCATTTGTTCACCGCCCCCAAAGATACATTGGCTACCTCAGAAAGGTCCCTTTGACTCATCTTGGGTGCATCATCGCCGATGACCAACAGGCAGAAAACCACCGACATTCCACTCTTGGTAAAGATTTCTTCTTTAGGCTGTAAATGTTCAGGCAACGCTCGCTTGCCTTCTATATGAATCAAAACCTGTTCATGACGCACAAACAAATTCCCTTTGGCATCCAAATAAGACTGCCCTACTTTGCGCAAAGCCTCCTGTTTAGCCTTGGGAATGCGGTCGTTATAATACAGCGTTCCAGCCTGCCCATTAGGATTATCGGTAAAGCCCAATGAAAAGGCGGGATGCTCACTTTTTATTCCTTTTTTAGTGGAAGAAAGCCTCAAACCATATTCTTTTTGGAAATAGCTGAAAAGGGATTTGGTATGCGAAATGTTCATTTTTTAATAATGTTCATAATTCATGAACAAGATAAATAAATGAACAAGAGAATGCAAATTGTTCTCTGAATACGGTGCAGAAGGTGTCGAGCTTGGTAAGGGGGGAATAGATAGCCTCATGATTTACTTTTTGTTTTTTATGGTTCCGCTTAAGGGCAACATAACCAGAGTTAAGGATTTTTATAATTAACTCTTAGTTTTACGCTTAAAACCTACCTCAAATAATGGTTTTTACGTTATATTTGTAAAAGACTTACAAATATGAGGGTAAAATGATTGTAAACTTTAAATTTTCGAACTTTAAAGCGGTTAAGGAGGAGGTATGTCTTTCGTTTGAAGCTACCAAATCTGAAGAGCTGGAAGACTATTATGTATGTAAGAAAGGAAATAAGCGTATCTTAAAGATGGCTTTGATCTTTGGGGCTAATGCCTCAGGTAAGACCACTATTTTGGAAGCTTTGGAATTTGTTCGCCAACTGGTATTGGATCCTTTAGATACAAAAGACAGCCTCATTGATTTTAGCCCTTTTTTATTAGATCAGACAAGTAGAAACCAACCTTCTAACTTTAGTTTAGAATTTGTATATAAGGATGTTCGATATTTGTACGAGTTGGAGGTGAACACTTCGGCTGTATTGGCTGAAACACTTTATTTCTTCTCTCCGAACAAAGCCAAGGTTTTTTCCAGAACAACGGATGTAGATAAAAAATTGGCCAAGATTACTTTCGGCTCCAAGGTCAAAGTTAGTAGTGAGTATAAGAACAGCCTGGTCGCTAATACACTTTGGAATAATACTGTGCTTGGGGCATATTTAAAGACCAATTTCGATGCACCGGAACTTCAGAATGTACATGACTGGTTTAAGCATGCATTAAAACCGATTGTCCTTCCTTCAACTGATCTATTTTCTTACATCACAAAAAGAATTGAAGCGGGGCAGATTCAAGCTGATCGATTAATAACGATCCTTCAAAAAGCCGATTTTAATATTTCTGAAATCCGTTTGGAGAAGCAGGAAATAGAGGTAACCGATGATTTGCTTCAGTTTATGAAGTTGAATTTACCAGGACAGGTTGTTGAGGACTTGAAAGGTCAAAAAAAGATCAATAACACTCGGTTGTTTTTTGATCATCAAATCGAAGGAAAAACTTACCCACTTGCTTACGAGCAAGAATCCCGAGGCACGCAAAGATATTATCAGTTCAGTGGAATATTAGAAATGATGACACGCACCGCTTCTATTTTTCCCATTGATGAAATCGCGTCTTCCTTGCACCCCGATTTGCTTAAATTCTTTTTATTAACCTTCCTTACGAACAGTGAAGATGCTCAGTTAATCGCCACTACTCATAATAGGGAGTTGTTTTTAGAGAAAGATTTGCTACGGAATGACACCATTTGGTTTACCGAGAAGGAAGAAAATTCTGGAGCGGTGGATTTGTACGCACTGGATGATTTTGGTTCGGAAACTATTCGTAATACCAGCTCAGTGTATAATGCCTATAAAATCGGGAAGCTCGGTGCTACCCCTCAATTGAATGACTATTTTTTAAATTTCGAGGATGGGCAGATCAAATAGGAAAGTTCGAAAGGCAAAACCGAAATATTCTATCATAGTCGATGGAGAAACTGAAATATGGTACCTCCAAATGCTCAAACAGCATGAAAATCTTCGACATATAGATATCAAACCTGAGCTCCCCAAAAAGAAAAAAATGGCGGATCAATATGATTTAGTCATGGTCAATTCAAGGATCTATGACCAGGTGATTTGGCTCATTGACCTGGATGTCATACTAAAAGAACAACGAGAATGGGAGAATAAGTCGGCAAAACAGTCGCCTTCACCTCAACAGGAATTTAAGCAGTATTACCGTGAGATTTCAGGGTTGGAGAATGTACATATTTTTGTGAATACGCCTTGCTTGGAGTTTTGGTATTTGTTGCACCTCAGGGAAACAAGCCGATATTTTAGTGATTATGCGAACGTAGTCAAATTATTTAAGGGTTCGGTATTGGAAGGCTATGAAAAGTCAGAGCGATATTACAAACAAGGACGTTTAGATTTATATCTAAAACTCCAACCAGAGCAAGTTACGGCGAATAACAGAGCTACAAGCTTGGGGAATTTTGATATTCAAGAAATGAGCCAAGCAAAGAGCGAAATGTTTCGATTATTGGAAGTCATCCGGTCGATTTGAGTCCTGTATGGATGTGTGTATAGCTTTTTTACAACCAAACAATAAGCAAATACGAAAAGGCATTTTTGGGCAAGTAAAAAGAGGCTTCTGTAAATTTAATTTTACAATTACCCCTGTGTTTGTAAAGTTGAATTTACAAACACAAGCCATATAGACAGTCTGATATGATGCTCCTATTAAAAGGAGTAAACAGCACGATCAAGATGGAAAATCCTTTTTATTAAGATATTGAGTACCTGAATGAGGTTTTCCATTGATTCAGATTAATTATAGGATTACTCACTCCCCACCTTGTTATCATTCCTTATCGAGAATAGTTGGCTCACGATCTTAATTTTATACCCTAAAGGGTATATGTTGGAAATAAATTGTTTGTTTATACCTCATCGGGTATAATGCAAAAGCCACGTGAAAGGATTTGGGCTTAATACAGGAGGCCTTTTGCTGAAAGCGGCTGTTGGATTGCGTTTAAGGGGAAACCCTTGTAATTTAGCGATGCATAAAAACGCTAAATAATGAAAATAGAGTTAGAAGTTACGATCAAGAAAGAATACGATGTGAAATACCTGCGTGTTGAGGCATTTATCCCTTTTTGGGAAGATGCCAGAATTGATGGTTCTCGAGATAAAGAAGGGAAGATTCCTTGTCGTCAGGGTGATATGTGGAAGCCTTGCATCGAGATTGAAACTGGCAGAATCATTAATTGGGAAAAAGGTGTTAGCGCCGAGACTTTCTACAAAGTTCGTGACACAGGCATGTATTACCTTTTGGATGCCGAAAATAAGGTCGTTGCAGAACGTGGCGGATATGCTTTAGCTTGTTTGGGAGACTCCTATGGTGATTACATTGAATTGAATATCGATGCTGAAGGTATGATTGAAGGTTGGAAGTTCGTCAATGAGTTTAAAACTGGGCTTTCTGAAGTTTAATCAATGACCCTTCCTTGACGGAAGGTATATCGCAAAAAAAACGGCAATACTTTTCAGTACTACCGTAAATGTTTCCACAACGGAATAATCCTTATTGTGATTTGCTTTCGATACAAATTGAATAATTCTTCAGCAGAATACCTAATTTAATTTTTCTTTTCAGAATACCTTTTCTTTAAAATTTGTGATGTCTAATTCCTCAAAAAAAATCTTAGGACTTTCCATTGAAACGGAGCATATCGGTTGGGCTTTTGTAGAGAAGCAAACCAATGATGAGTACAAAATAATTGGAGCAGGTGTTCGGGTGGTGAATTTGGATCCGGAGGAGATCATTAAATTTAAGCGGGGTGTTGCCTTTTCCAAAAATCAAGTCCGGACAAATCATAGGCTGGAAAGGAGAAGACTGGATCGGTTTCAGCAACGTAAATCTCAGTTGGCTATTATTTTGAAGTCACTGAATATGGCGCCAACAGAAGAGCAGGTGCTTCGGATGGATAAACTTCCATTGTGGGAGCTTCGAGCCAAAGCGGCTACGGAAAAGTTACCTTTGTCTGAAATTGGTCGTGTTTTCATGCATCTTATCCAAAGAAGAGGGTACGCCGATAATGGAAAAGAATTCTCCGGAAATAACTCAGAATTTATTGCTCAAATGAAAGATTGGCATCAGCGGATACTGAGGGAGAGACAGACGGTTGGGCAATATTTTTATGAGCGAATGCTTAGGGACCAACACTTTCAAGTTAGGGGAATTATTCTTCCAAGGGCGGCATACGAACAAGAATTTGATTCTATTTGGAACACGCAAAAAACTTACTATCCTGAAATTTTCAATAAAATCAATTATCGCAAAATAAAGGAAGAAACCCTTTTCTATCAGCGTCCATTAAAGGCAAAAAGGGATCCTTTGCTGATCTGTAAGTTGGAAGGAAAGCAACAAGGCGATAAATGGATTGGACCGAAAGTAGCTCCTTTGAGTAGTCCAATTTATCAGGTGGCTCGTTTATGGGAAAGTATCAATGACCTTCGAATTACCAATAGAGAAGGGCATTGTTTGACATTAGATCAAGAGCAGCGTCAAGCCATTTTTGAGGCGGGGATGACTGCAAAGAAACTAACGGCTAAGAAGATACAGTCTATTTTGAAGTTGAGCCCTGAACAGGGATGGTCGTTGGGACACGCTATTGATCGTGGTGGCTTGGAGGGCTTTCCAATTTATGTCATGTTAAATGATATTCTTCGGTTGAATGAACGCAAAGGTGAAATTTTGAGCTTTCATTATAGCGTAGAAACCATAGAGAATAACCGAAAGCAGGTCTCAAATAAATTTGAACATACTCCCCTGTTCAGGCTATGGCATATTATTTATTCCTTACCTCAAAAACATGCTCAGGCAAAGATTTTAAAAGATTTACCCGTGAGCGAGCACGAAGCTGAAGCATTGTCCAAGCTCAACCTTTTTGATATGGGCTATGGGGATAAAAGCGTGAAAGCAATAAGAAAGACCCTTCCTTATTTGATGGAAGGAAATACTGCTGCTGAATCCCTAAAAAAAGCAGGGTACAATACTTTTCCTGAGCATAATTATCAAGAAGTAGAAACTGAATTGTTGGATAAGTTGGAGCTGGTACCACAAGGAGCTTTGTTGCAACCAGTGCTTGAAAAGGTGATGAATCAATTGATCCACCAGCTCAATTCATTCCTTGGTGATGATCGTTTTGGGAGGCCTGATGAGATAATCTTTGAAGTGGGGAGAGAGTTAAAGCAAAGTCTTCGGGAACGGCAAAATGCTTACCGACACGCTGAACAAGTAAAAAAAGAAAAGGAGCACATTCGTGATATTCTTGAGCAGGATGGAATACCTGGGACGCTTCGAAATATTGAAAAATACCAGCTATGGGAAGAGTTCGGCGGTTTTTCTCCTATTGCCCTAAACAAGGAGATTGCTATTGACGAATTATTTAGAGAGGGAGCTTACGAGGTCTTACCGATTTCATTGGGGGCAAAAATTGATCAGGGATTCAATAATAAAATGCTTGTCCCTACTAAGGAACGGTTCGGTGAAAACCGTGCTGACCATACTGTTTATGGATATATGAAGCAAAAAGGGGAAAAGATTTTTTTGGAATATATTGAGTTCATAAAGGCATACAGTCGAAAGATCAGCCCGACCAAACATAAGCGGTTTCTTCAAAAGTACCCTGATGAGGGATCGTATTTTATTGAATTTAGACTAAAGGAGCACAAATATTTTGTTCAAAAGACCAAAGAAGTTTTAGGTAAAGTATGTCATCAGGTACATAGTACAGATGCCGCTATAACTACCTTTTTGAAGAAAGAGTGGGGACTTGATAACCTCATTAAAGGGCTAAATATTAGCCGCTTTCAGCAGGCAGACTTAACGAAAACGGTAAAAAAGCAACATAATGAATATGAGGATATTATCTCTTGGAAAAAAAGAGAGGATAGAAGGTATTTTGCACTCAATGCCATGACGGTAGCAGGCACCAGCCACCAGCACCTTTTATTGATAGGTGCAAATACTGGTAGTGGGAAATCAAGTTACTTTTTCAAACTTCCTTTTGCTTCGAAGGCATCGATGGAGGATCGTCTGAAGGAAGTTATTGTCAGTAAGAAAGTTGGGAAAAGGGTTACTGTTAATGGGCTTCGAAAGGTGAATGGTCGGACAGTACAAAGCGATATTGTTGTTCCTCGTGGTATATTGTCTGAGGAGTCGATATATGGTAAAAATAAGTCCCGTAGTTCACGGTTGGTTTCATTAAATGCTAAAATGACCTTGGAAGTGGCTGAAACGATTATTGATCGTGAAGTTCGTACCGTGGTACTGGAGCATCTGGCTAATTTTAACAATGATCCTAAAACAGCTTTTAAGGGGTATCGGAAGAACCCCATCAAACACCCCAGGTATGAACAGTTCATCGATAAGGTCGAGATCGAAATTTGGGAGGAGGAATATGTGATTAAAAGACCACTACAATTCTTAACCAAGGCTCAATTGCCTAAAATCATAGATCATCGTCTTCGTGAGTTGATTACACAAAAGCATAAGGAAGAAGGAAATCGTTTTTTCTCTAATGCCAATGGGCAAAAACCATTGTACCAGAATGAAGAACAGAAAATTCCGATCAAGACGGTCAAATGCTTTACAGGCATATCGGACGCTGAACCGATAAATGTTTACGACCATCCTAATGACATACATTATCAGAAGTATGTTGTTCCTGGGAATAATCATCACATTGCTTTGTATCAAGATAAAAAAGGCAAACTGCATGAGCATGTAGTAAGCTTTTGGCAAGCAGTCAGTAGAAAAAGGTTCGGCTTACCAGTGGTCATTAAAGATCCTCAGCAGTTGTGGGAAGCAGTGGAAAATCGAACGGATATAGATCCTGCTGTATTAGAAAAGCTTCCGCCAGATCCAGAATGGGAATACGTTACGGATCTTCAGCAAGGGGATGCCTTTGTTTTTGATATGACCTTACAGGACCTAAAAGAGGCGATTGATAAAGATAAAAAACAGCTTATAGCCCCAAACCTGTTTTTTGTAAGAAAATTGGCAAGGAGCAACTATTGGTTCAATCATCAATACGAAGTTCAAGCGAGAGAATCGGTAAGCGATAAGCTGGTTGGCCGGGCAAGGTTTGGCTCCAAAGGAACAATCAAAGATGCGATCAAAGTGAAAATATCGCGTTTAGGGGATATTCGGATCATAAAATAGCCGATAAAGTACAAAAGCCACTAGTTCATTCAACTGAACTAATGGCTTTTTGCTGTGCCACCCCGAGGGGTGAGAGTGAAAGCAAAGCACAACAACCTTATCAAATTAATACGGTCGGGTGCTAAGGTAGTAAGAAATTTTTGAAATGTATATTGGGCCCGTTATTTCAATAGGTATTTACCCACCAGGAAGTAAAAATGTCCATCCCCACCATCTGTACGATAGCGTGATGGCACATTTAGAGGCAGGCTTATCCATAACGGCTATTCATCATATGACTGGGGTGAGTCGTGGGAGTATTTCTAAGTGGCGCGATGACGGGAGGTGATTTCCCTCAAACAGTTTCGTGCCAGGTTTGCAGTTATATGGAACGAGCCATTTTACGCCTACTTTGTGGTAAATTTACCGCCACTGCCGGCACAATTGCTCAGGTCTCTCTCAAAATCACCTTTCTCTTTCTTCGACAACAAAACTTGTCCATCAGGCTCTGAAGTCAAAAGCGAGCGATAAGCCTGATTGTAAACAATACTTTCTACTAACTTATCCAATTCTTTCTCTATGAATGATTTAAGGTTAGCACCATTAAGCGTCGCCTGAATGGATAAAACCCTGAAGGTAGATTCCTTAATATCAATCAACTTTCGTTTTCTTCCTTCCATATCATTATTAATTAGTCCAATAAATATACATCATAAATACGACATAATTTCCTTTGTTCTTTGTACCACGGCACCAATAAAATTTGATTTAGTAATTCAAAACGCTAATTTAGAAACCATGAAACCACCAAGCGCCATCCACTTATTCGAAACCACCTCAGAGAAAATTGATTTCCTTCGTGAGTTCAAAAAAGAAGCTACTGCTGAGGAGTACCTATGTGCGTTGGGCGAGCCGATTAAAGGGATCGGTGTCAATTACAATGTCGGAGCGTTCGCAGGTGTCCCGCCAAACGCTGAGCAAATTGACCAACCGTAAATCAAACGCTTCTTACAAGACCATTCATGCGATTGAGAAATTGCTGGGATTTATTTTAATGGTAATTATATAAATTTAACTAAAATAGTTAAATGAAATTTTTTCATTTGAAATGAATTTCCCATATTTGTATTGAAAGCAATTCATACAATGTTATCCTTAGCAGGATAACCAATCGAAATTAATAGAGGCCGTGTGTCTCTTTTTTTTTGCCCAATTTTTTAAGCCACCAACATACACTCAAATACTGATTTCCTCAAATCATACAGTGATACATTCATACACTTCGGAACCTTATTTTAATTGAGTTCTTTTCCCTCAGGAAGACTTTTTTTTGAAAAAAAATGACTCTTCAGCAAGTGAAAGAGTCATTTTTACGGCATTTTTTTTCGAGGAAAACCTATGTAACCATCAGGTATATAGCTGATTACCATGGGGTCTCCTGTGAAAGGTACCAATTTGAAAGCAATTCACAACCGGTACTGGTGCACAGCTCAGGGGCAGGCACCTGTGAAAGGTACCAATTTGAAAGCAATTCACAACGAGGCATGGGGTGTTTCTTGAAATGGGGGCCTGTGAAAGGTACCAATTTGAAAGCAATTCACAACCCCTAAAAAGCATCAAAGGCACGGGATTCACCTGTGAAAGGTACCAATTTGAAAGCAATT
Source organism: Persicobacter psychrovividus (assembly GCF_036492425.1). Classification (NCBI taxonomy): domain Bacteria; kingdom Pseudomonadati; phylum Bacteroidota; class Cytophagia; order Cytophagales; family Persicobacteraceae; genus Persicobacter; species Persicobacter psychrovividus. The sequence goes on along the minus strand of NZ_AP025303.1, from coordinate 4,571 downwards.
CACAACTATCGCCTTGACAATTTCCTGCGTCGCTACCTGTGAAAGGTACCAATTTGAAAGCAATTCACAACCGTTAAATTGCTGGTGCGCCGTCATGACGGCCTGTGAAAGGTACCAATTTGAAAGCAATTCACAACAAGGTATTTGATCGGATCGGACAGGAATTGACCTGTGAAAGGTACCAATTTGAAAGCAATTCACAACTACCGTGTTTGTTTGCCACTGAAAACGCATCCTGTGAAAGGTACCAATTTGAAAGCAATTCACAACTGTTCATCTGCCGCATTGATAAGATCCAATCCTGTGAAAGGTACCAATTTGAAAGCAATTCACAACACGTGGGCTATTCGCTTGCGGTTGGTGAACCTGTGAAAGGTACCAATTTGAAAGCAATTCACAACGCCGCAATGGCCGCACCTTTTCACCTCCACCCTGTGAAAGGTACCAATTTGAAAGCAATTCACAACAACCGAAAGTGGTCGTGAAATTTCGATGACCTGTGAAAGGTACCAATTTGAAAGCAATTCACAACACAAGCACTGGAGGTTAAATCTGCTATTCACCTGTGAAAGGTACCAATTTGAAAGCAATTCACAACTTATACGCATTACCTTTCCGTCCTCACGTCCTGTGAAAGGTACCAATTTGAAAGCAATTCACAACAATCGGAAACTGCACATCGACTTTGTGAGGCCTGTGAAAGGTACCAATTTGAAAGCAATTCACAACATAGCAGTAGGGGACTTAATTTTTTTTTACCTGTGAAAGGTACCAATTTGAAAGCAATTCACAACCCCGCAAATTACCATCATTCAGGCGATAGACCTGTGAAAGGTACCAATTTGAAAGCAATTCACAACTTAAGGTAGAATACAATATCACCCGAGCACCCTGTGAAAGGTACCAATTTGAAAGCAATTCACAACAACGACTGGAAAGCCAAACATGAGGATGCTCCTGTGAAAGGTACCAATTTGAAAGCAATTCACAACTGTTTCTTCTCTTACTGAATTTTCGTCAATCCTGTGAAAGGTACCAATTTGAAAGCAATTCACAACTACATACTTAATGCGACAAATTGAAAGCTACCTGTGAAAGGTACCAATTTGAAAGCAATTCACAACAGATCGCTCAAGATGCAGCAGGGCGGTCGTCCTGTGAAAGGTACCAATTTGAAAGCAATTCACAACAGCTTGTCAGTCATTTCGACCTTCATGCCCCTGTGAAAGGTACCAATTTGAAAGCAATTCACAACCATTCATCCACTCTCCAAAAATGATAGCATCCTGTGAAAGGTACCAATTTGAAAGCAATTCACAACCAATAACAGGCCTGTCGCAGAGCAAGCAGCCTGTGAAAGGTACCAATTTGAAAGCAATTCAAAACAGGTAGAGGGTCTTTTGATTCTAATAATTCCTGTGAAAGGTACCAATTTGAAAGCAAATTACAACCGACAACCGGATAATGAGAACCGGTGCCAGGTCTGTAATTTGAAAGCAATCACAATAACTCATTCCATGGTTGCTATGGTGATTTCTCTTGTAAACTAAACCTTATTAAGTCTAATAACAAATATTTAAAAACAAATTACTTTTTAACTTTAATGAGTTAAGAATCATCAAAAGTACTTTTTGTTTATGAAATAAATTAATAAATTCATAACAAATGGAACGTAACGATCCAATTTCACTTTTTTAACCTTTATTTTATGAAGAAGAGAATCATTGTATCAACAGATACAGGCTTGAAGCACACAGGGATTTTCACTGCTTATGCGGAGGATGATCAGCTGTTTTTAGATCGTAGTTTTGGCTATACTTACGCTGATGAGCGGGACAGTGTGAATGATATTTTTAGTGATGCGAGTATCACCAATATTCAGCGTCCCGCAAATGCTAATTCTGTGACGGTCAAGCGTGCCAAGCGTAAGCATGATATTGACAGGATTCTTGTTCATGTTGCTGAAGACTTAGGTTTGAGTTATGATTCTTTTTCTTCATTCAGAAATGAATGGTCCGAGGTATGTAAAGCTCGACTCATCAATGACCTGTACCACAAGAGTGTCGGTTATGTGATGAAGCAACATTTGGATGTTCAAAGTCCTGATCCAGAAGTAACATTAAAGTTGTTGTATATTCTTTCGGTTTATTTCACCAAAAACAGAGGTCGCATCCCAGGTGAAAATGCAGATGAGGAAGAGCAGAAGGAAGGTAAAGAGGATGGTAATCCAATCATTTCTACTTCAGCGGGGAAGGTTCCGCATTTGGTAAAATATGAACAAATAAAGGAAAGTCCAGGAGCCAAATTAGATACCAACAGAAAGGAAAATATAAAGGTCTATGCGGCTATAATTGGCAATTTTGAAGGGTATATTGCGCATTGCTTCAAGAAGGAAGTATCGCTAAAAGGACTCAAGAAAGCGGTTTTTCAATTCCGAAGAAACTACAAATTGGCCAGTAGTCGAGGTTATTGCCCAGTACTTTCTGCACAAGGTAAGCAAGAGGTAAAGGGTTACAAAAGTGACTTATATGGTCAATTAGCAGCTGTTTTTGACTATAATATTAATACAACAATAACGAAAACAGAAGGTGGAGAAGCGACTCATCCATCCCCAGAAGAAGTGATTGCCCTGATTAATGATTTCATTAAAGGAGATCAGTCTTTTAATAAATCTAATTTCAATAAACACTGGAGGGATAAGGGCTACAAGGTTCGTCGCAATGACAGTGAGTTTGAATTAAAATCAGGTAGTAAGCCTGCGATACTTTCTTTTGTAGAACTTTTTGATGGGGTATTGATCAATGCTGAAGTATGGAAAGAAGTACCTGTTTTAGGTAGTCAGCTTTTTTCAGAAGCTCATCAATTATTGACTCAACTATCAGAAATATACAGTAATGCACAGGCGTTTATTCCAATCAAACAAGCAAAGTTTAAACAAGAAGCGACTGTTTTAATTGAGCAATGGAGCACGTCAAATAGATGGGATTATTCCATTTCAGAAGCATTCTTAGAAAAACTGTACGATCGTATTTCCAAGTTTTGTGGACAAAGAGCTGCCTACTCCAGTAGTTTTTACAAATCATTCTTTGAAGACAAAATGTACCTGTCTTCAGATCATGGGCCTCGATCCTACGAAGCGGCTCGTTACATCATTGACCAGGCACAAACGTTATCAGATCAGATACCTTATTTGAATTCAATAGACTGTAATTCTACCCTGATTCGTTCGAGGGTCAATCATACCATCAGTCTATTCAATAAAGTATTGGGGCAAGCTCAAGATCAGGGCTTGCCTTTAGAGATTGTCCTTGAGTCTTCCCGTTCCTTTATGCGAGGTGCTGATATCAAAACCTTTCAGGATAAGCAAAAGGCTGAAAACGAGCAGGATTATTTTCTTTATCAATTATACTGCAAAGAAGACTTTAATAAAAAGAGACCTACCGATTATGCCACTTATAGAATTAATAAGCGGCGCTACAAGGCTTACCTCTTGACAAATGGTATTGACCTTTACACCAACAAGCCGATAGGGAAAAATATTTTCTCTTCCCAGTTCGATGTTGACCATGTTTATCCCCAAAGTTTCCGCCGTTATGATGCTGACTGGAACTTGGTACTGACCTCAATGGATGAAAATGGCAAAAAGAGCAACAAAACCATTAAGCACTGGAAGACAGAGGGAGAATACCAACAAATCCTTAAACGATTTAAATCCCTGTTGGAGAAGAGTCCATTAGTTAAGCGTTACCAGGAGACCTATAAAAACACGAAGGTTAAAGTTCTGGAGGAGCAATACACAGATGTATGGCAACAGAGCACAAAAAAGTATGCCTTTAAAAAGGGAAAACCTATTGAGGTAGCCTATATGGATTGGTTCTTCTCTAACTGCTACAAAGCGATCAGTTCTACAGATGATAAGCAAAATATTGATCTACCCAAACACATTAAGGCTTTTGGTGAGCCAGAGTTGCAACAGAATCAAACGATCGTAAGACATCTGACTGCCCAGGTCAGAAAATGCCGTCATTTTGAAAATGGCACCAATTTGAAGATCATTCGTGCTTCTTTTATTAATGAAGTTAAAGGGATGTTGGGTGAAAATCCAAATGACAAAATTAAGAAGGAGCAGGATAGAGTAAAAAAAAGGAACCTGGTGGTAGAAGCCCTTAGCCGTAGCCTACCAGAGGAAGGTGCTTTGGCAGCGCTTATGGAAACCACGCTGTCTCATCAAAAAAAGAGGGTTAATTTAAAAAACCATGCCCTCGATGCCTTTTTTGCTATTGTAGCGAGCTTGAAACTGGCGAGTTATCAAGAGTATGCAAAGGAGTATAAGGATAAAAAGCCTGATTTCAATGCCTTTAGAAAAAATTGGAAACAACAGATTGAACCCGTATTGGTTCAAAATTTTGGCACACTTGACGATGATGATTCTATTTATGATCAATTATGCAATATTTTAGATCATCATATTGCTGTTTTCCATAAATTTGGAGGGTATTTGTCGGATGTGGGTGACTTGACGGTCAAGTCGCTGGTCGGCGTAGGTAAATTGACAGGGGCTGATGTTGGTA
>NZ_AP025302.1 GCF_036492425.1 Persicobacter psychrovividus | reverse complement strand
AATCCTTTCCTATGACTAATAATGTTTCCGTTAGTGGTCTTGGCCTTCCGATTTATGCCCTGAGTGGGCATTCGGGAGGTTCAACAGCCGATGAGCTGGAGCTCGAAAACATCATCAGCGGTATTGACTTTGATGATACAATTGGGGCGATCAGCGATGAGGACAAGACTTATAATTACCTCGTACGCACCCGTAATTTCATATCGAAAAACCAAGACAATGCGAGCAAGATTGCCCACATTCAGAACCCTGTTCAGTTTTTGGAAATGCTCAATCAGGCAATCAAATATTGGCATACGCCGAAGCGTGGACCGATACTGGATAAGCTGGAATTACTGGAAGAAAAGCTCATGGATGCGGATTTCATTCAGTCGGATTTGTTGGGTATTGATGATTATTTGGATGCCGAAGATCAGGAGCTCGACGGGCTTGGATTTTTCCGCCGACGCAGAGGAAAAAAGCGCAGACGTGGACGCTTTTTCAGTGCCCTCAAAAAGATTGGAAAGAAGATTGGCAAGTTCGCCAAGAAAGCAGTCAAAGCCGTGGTGCGTTTCAATCCGGTCTCAATCGCCGTACGCAATGGATTGCTGTTAGCCTTCCGCACCAACATGTTCGGATTGGCGAAAAAAATGCAATACGCCTACTTACCGGACAGCATGGCAAGTCGCCATAACATTGATCCGACAAAGCTCAGACAGATCAAAGCAGCCTTCGCCCGTGTGAAGAAGATTTTCTCTAAACTTCAGGGGAAATCTCACAATTTGAAAAAGGCGATCATCAAGGGAGCCAAGCAAAAAAGCAGGGATTTTTCGTTGAGTGGCTTCGGCGATGTGGAGCATTACGATGATGAGTTCGGAGGCTTCGGAGCCGTGGCAACCGCCGCAAGTGTAGCCGCCGCAACACCGGTTTTGGCAAAGATCGGATCGTTCTTCAAACCGATCAAAGACATTTTCAAAAAGGTAAAATCGAAGGTGCGTAACATCTTTCCAAAACGGAAAAAGAGCCCTGCACCCAAACCGGTATTGAGCCCGACAAGAACACCAAGCCGAAGCACAACGGCAAACCAACGAACCATGCCGGCTACGACTTCATATCAAAACCCGACGACAACAAACTCATCGGTCCCCGCTGTTCCGGCAACGCAATCCAAGCTACCGATCAAAAAAATCTTGATTGGAACCGGTATCCTTGCCGCCGTCGGTGGGGGGATTTTCGCCGCAACCCAATACATGAAAAAGGATGATTTGGGGGCTATTGTACTGACATAATTTCAAACCTATAATTAATATGGCAATAAGAAATAAACAACAAATCGACTTCATGAAAGCCGCCGAAGATGTAGGCAAACCATTGAGCCTGGTCATCGGATTGGTGGGTGGAAAATACCTGCTCAAAAGCCTCAATAATTCAACGGCTGTCAAAGGATTGGCTGGAACTGACTTTAAAGAAATGCTCGTGCCTGGCATCGTAACGATCGGTGGACTGGTCGGCACACAAATGGCCTCGAACGAATACCTCAAGCTCGGCTTGTTGGGCGTTTCGGGTGCCGGAATGGAAGAAGGCTACAAAAAAGTAACTGGAAAATCATTGCTCCAGGGGCTCGAAGGAATCCTGGGTGAGGTTGAAGAAGATGAACCGATCACTATTCCGCTAAATGCGAACCCTGGGGCATTGCCAGCTGCCAACCTGGACATTGAGGCGATCATGGAATCGGACGCCATGCGGGCATTACCTACGGGACAATCGGGCACCCCTTCTTATCATTATGATGATGAAACCGACGAGTATGTCAGCGGCGTCGGAGCCTCGAACCTGCCCGACGGCGTTGTGCCTGATGCAACGGACATGGATGTGTTTGCCGGCGATATGCTGACGGCTTAAAAAATACTGGTCTTAGCGACCCACTAAGGCCCAAAATCCCTTGGTCTATCACGAGAGAGACTCTCGCGATAGATATGAATATTAACCTATAAACAACAATTTCGATGCAAGATGTAAGCGAAGAAAAAGACCTTTTCCCTTCGGTCGAGGAGATCGAGGGTATTGAAGAATCCATGCTGGATCAAGAAGAAAGTCAGTTCGAGAAGGAAGACGCTGAAGATGATGTGGTCGAAGGTATTGGCGAGATCGGTCGTGTGAACCGTGCCAAAAGACGTGCCCGACGCAGAGCAAAGCGCAAGGCTTCACGCCGTAGAGCGGTGCGAAAATCCTTCCGTGCCGGCCAAAATGCCATTGCCCTTAAAACGGGCATGACCAAAGATTTGACCTCCAAGGCGCACTTTGAATTGCGTCGCCACCAGTTACCCAAAGACGTGCAGGAAGGTTTGAGAACCGCCCGTTTGCAGGTAGTCGATTCGGCGATCTACACGATTAAGTCAATCGAAAACAAGTCCGATATTGACCTGATGGAAAGCTCGGACGATAAGAAAACCGGTCGCACGAACCTGAACCGTGCACAGCTCGATAACGGCAAGTTTTTCCTTTTGACCGGTATTGTGTTGGAGTATGCGCATGGCGAAGATGAGAACGACACTGATCCTTCCAACTTCCCGTTTGGGCAGTACGCCTACCCGCCGCAAATCATGAACGGTACTTTTGAAATGACCCTGGGCACCAAGGTGATTGTACCGGAATTATCATGCGGTATTTTCGATGATTCTGACACAACGAAGCGCAAGTTTTATTACGGTTTGGATAACCCTAAGTGGTTGAAGCCGGCAATGGATATTACCCCTCGTTTGAACATGCCGAAGGCGGTTGTGGGCGACGGCGTTTATGCGCCAGCAGTGAAAGTTACCTTGATCGGTGCGATGATTGAGAAGGCGTAAACGTACAATTCCTGCCGCGAGACTCCGTCTCGTGGTAGGTTGATGATCGGTCTATCACAAGAGGAACTCTGGCGATAGATACAGAAACCAAATTGTGGGGCTGGCAGATTGTCAAGCCCTTTTTTTCATCCAACCCAAGCCTACCGTGGAACAACAAATCAAAAAAATTCAGGTGATAAAATTCACCGCCAAACAGGGCAACACTGTTGAGTATAACGCCAACACCAAGACCGAACATGACCGCATTGTTGGGGCTTTTTTCCGACTGTCCGAACCCGAAGCATTGTTAGGTGCAACGGTCCGAATGTGGATCGACGATACCGAAATTATCCCTGATGATACCGAAGTGGCACTCTTGCATCATAGCGACGACATGAGCATTGATGAGGTCGCTTTTCCACTAAACGAAAAAGCCAAAAACAGCCCTATCCGAGTGCTCTACAAAGACGATGCGAGGAACATGGCGACCGATCAGGATTACGAGGTCCGACTGTATTTGCTTGCTGTTATTGATCCGAAAAAATAAGTGCAATGAGCTATCACTATCATACCGTTAAGTTGCGTGTTGCCGGCGATCATATTAAGTCGGAACACCTCTTGCCCGCCGATTGCAAACAGATCACGGGCATGGCGTACAGCGCCTTGTCGTTGAGTGAGCTCGAAAGCAATACCGTGCCGGTAAGCCTGACCTTTCCTTCAACCAAATTGCAGGAAAATTTGTCCAATATTGACCTTGAAAACAAATATGACGCATTACTCAGTCAGTCAAGTGAATCTACTGCACGAAGTTATTTCAAATCAAATTTTGTTGATCTTCTTAAAGGCGCATTGCTGTCGGGTATTGTTTTTACAACCGTGGATCAGCAGGTGATAGCCGACCGGTTATCGGAGCTATTGAACGGCACGCCCTTCGTCGATTATATCTTTGAGTATGACACCTTTGAACGGTATATCGAAAAGCGGCCATTCAGCTCAACATCCTATCGGGAATATCAGCGCATCCGTCTCGAAATCACAATCAAAGAAAGAGTCATTTCCTATTTACAGCGTAACAGCGCTCGGATATTTTACTATGATAAAGTCATACAGTCATTCCCTGAATCCCCCATGAGGCAGGTGATTTTTCCCTTGGTTTTTCCGCAATCCATTTTGCTGGAAAATTTGCGGGCAATGGACCTTCCGATAGACTATCTGGCCAACACTCAAACCGAAATATCAGCACAACAATACTTTCAGCAAAAGTTCATTCCGTGTTTGGAAGAGAAGCTATTCGAGCGCATAAATTACCAGGCCATTGCCAATAGCGAACTGCAAACCAGGTTACAATCAATGCTCAAAGATCCGACTTTCATAGCCGCCATTTTTGATAACGATTATTATACCAACTACCTGAGGGACAAAAAGTATCCGGTCAGTTTGGAGGAGATGTTCAACCGCATCATTTTCTATTTGAGCAAGCGCAAAAAGGATATTTTCTTCTATGAACGGCAATACATTGACTACCCGACACAAAGTGGTGAGCAGACGCTAATTACCACCCTGATTAACGGTAACAGCTTCCTGTTGCGGGATTTCCCCCTTCCGCTGAACCGCCGACTCAAACCAATACGCAAGGAAATCAAACCCTTTTCCGAACCAATCATGGTCAATAGCAGCGCAACGATCCTTATCAAAAACAAGTCCGGACTACCGCTTGATTGCTATGTCTATTTTCAATACCAAACTGAAGGAGCATGAACACCAGTGAACTGATTCACCATATCGCCAAAGACCGTATCGAAGGCATGAAAACCATCATCGACTATAAACTCACGCCCTTCCGAATACTGGTCAATAGCCCAACAACTTTCTGGGACCTGAACAATGATATGTTTGTTCTGAACACGCACAAACTACCCGTTTTTGGGGAGCAGCATATATCATACACCCTCAAGTCCAGCGACAATTATTTCACGGTCAGCCCTTCGGAATATGAACTCATGGACGAATACCGCTATCAGGTTTTCACTGATTATATCGACCTGAATGTGAGTATGGAAGATACCGAAGTATTCCGCCCTTTCTACCTTGAATTTATCAAAATCACCCCTTTCCGATAAACAAAAATGAAGACATCAGAAGATAAAACCGCATCAACAATAGACAGTATCATCAGCTTTTTGGAACGATCCGAACAAACCGAAAAGCAACCTTTTGCCTATGAAATACAGCTTGTGAGCCCAACGCATTCGGAATTGGTTGTAGGAAAATGCGCCGATCATAGCCTCTTCCGCAAGGACGTGAAATTGGGTTTAGACCGATTACACAGCAACCCTTCAAGCATTTTGAAAGTGATGATTTTCAGCGGAAAAAGTGCCAACGCTAAATTGATCAATGAATACAAACTGGAGCTTCCTGAACAGAAAGAAGCCGCCAACCTACGATCAATTATTCAGGAGGAATTGCGCCAACATCAGCCACAGCCCACCCCTTCCAATAATTTTGAGCAGCTGGGCAGTCTGTTAGGCATGATGACCGGCAACCAACCCAATGCCGACGACCCCAATTCGAGTCTTTTAGGATTCCTGGGATTCTTCAATACGATGTCGGCGAAGCAGGAAGAAATCAGCCGGATCAATCATAAAAATGAACTTTCCGAAATAGTGCTCAATAATAAGTATGAGCACCTGACAGAGAAATATGAAAACCTCAAGCGACAATACGATCAGGTTGAGAAAGAAAAGGACCGATTAGGGGGTATCGTGGAAGGCTTGGACAAGGAGAAAATCGACCTGGAAAACCGCCTGGCTTCTTATGCACCCAATGAGGTCATGCAGCGGGTGGCGACGGGCGTGCTCACCAACGTCGGTGCCAAACTTTTGACCAACAGTCCAAAGGCCGCTTCACTTTTAGGGCTTTCGGATCAGGAGCTCAAAGCCGCTTTCGGCATCGGGGATTCTGTTGCCGAGGCCATGGAACAGGTGCCTATCAAGGCAGAGCCCACCGACCAGCAATCACAGATCATTGCTTCGATACAAGAAGCCCTGCAAGCCCTTGAGCTCGACAGACTGATCAAAATCACACAGATCATCGGAGCGGTAATCGACCGTCCTGAACAAATGGAAATCATCCTAAATCTACTCCAAGATGAAAAAATATAACATCAATATCCGATTCGAAGCCGCAAGCGATGCCCAGGCGCAGAAGTTAGCCAACCTTGTGCAGCACACCCTTAAAACCAATTCACAAAATGACATCATTGCCCTGTTGGAGAAAGCCGCCAAAAACCCAAGCTTAATCAAGACTGCATTGCGATTGATCTAAGCTCAAAAAACCGCCTAACCCCAAAACACTATCAACATGAAAGACAACCGGATGGAAATCATCACACAATTGGCAAGCTCACTGATCTTGCCCGCCGTGGGGATCGGGGCAGGTGTATTTGTACTGAAAAAGTTCCTGAGCAAACAAAAAGAGGCGACAGAAGCACCGAGCATGAAGCTGAGCATCAAAAAATCAAACCTGACGATTGATGAAAATCAGGCAAGAATGATGGCCAATTCACTCTATCAAGCAATGGCGAGTTTCGGCACCGACGAGGCAACGATCATGAACATTTTCCGGCAACTGCAAAGCAAGGACGACGCCCTTTTGGTCATCAAGCACTTTGGACAAAAGCGGTATTTGGCCGGCACAAGGTCCGCTTTTTTAGGGCAGCAAATGAACCTGATGTTGTGGCTCAAAGCCGAATTAAGCGGCAACTATTTAGAAAGTATCAGCAAAAAATTTCAGGCATGGACAATACCGTTTTGACAGAAAAAATCAGGGATCAATTGATTATCGCCGGCGTATCTACGGCAGTAACCGTCGGGCTCGGCTATTGGATCAAGAAGCGAAGAGCCCGACGAACAGCCACCTCTACCCCTTCCGATTTCACGAATTGGAACGGTGGAAATTCGGTGCTTTCCCATTTGCCCAACGGCATCAGGAACAACAATCCTGGTAACCTGATAAGCACCAATGTTGCCTGGAAAGGCAAGCTACCGAGCAGTGGGCGGTTTGAAGTTTTCAAGGCACCCGTTTGGGGCGTTCGGGCACTGATTAAAGACTTGGTGAATGATATTCAGAAGGGCAAAAACACGGTTACGCAGCTCATACATGAGTTTGCACCCCCGCACGAAAACAACACGCAGGCGTATATTAACCACGTTTCAAAAGCCCTGAACATCAACAAGGGCACGCCAATTCAGGCGACCAAGGACAACATTCGTACCCTCGTTTTTGCGATCGACAAAATGGAAAACGGCAATCATTACATCAACGCTTCACTGTTTGAACAAGCATACAAAATCATCTAAACAAAAATATTATGGCGACTATAAAAATGTTCAATGGAGACATTCCCCCAACACTAAAAAAAGGTGAGTGGGCTTCCAACGGGGTTTTTGCTTATCTGGGAATTGGAAGCAGAAAGTATATTGTCTTTGCCGGTGGCGAAGTGAATTTTGAGGAGATCATCGATCAGTTACGGGAGAATTATTTGTCCGTGGTGGATTATAATGACCTTTCCAACACCCCCACCACCATTACGGCAGAACAGATTGCTGCAATCGAGGCCAACTCAAAAAAGCAGAGCTTTGATGAATCGGCAAAAACCAAACTCGGTCAGGTAGAGGAAAAAGCAACCAAAGGTGCCGACTGGAACACCAACGTAGCCAACAAGCCGACCACAATCACAACCGTTCAGGCACAAGCAATTGAGGCAAATACGGAGAAGGTTTCTTACCCAAAATCGGACAAAGACAAGTTAGCGAAGATTGAAGCAGAGGCAACGAAGGGTGCCGATTGGAACACGAATGTTGCCAACAAACCGGCAACCATTACGCCAGAACAAGCCGAAGCAATCGAGACGAATACGCAAAAACAGGGGCTTTCAGAAGAGGATCAACAGGCATTAGCGGCAGCACAAACACTTACTCAAACAGTAGCCGAATTGGAACAATCTATCGATGAGCTCACGCAACGAATCGACGGTTTGGGCGAAGGAACCAACACCGATATTTTGGGTGAACAGGTTAAAAAAATCGAGTTCAAAAAGGACTATATGGTATTCAAATTCCATGACGACGAAGAGCAAAAAATCTACTATAAATACGAGGAGGACGATGATTGATGGATAAGCAAGGCTACATATCGTGGATGCAAAGCGAGTTGCGAGCAGGCAAAAAGCACAACCGAAACAGCATTGAAAAAGTCGCTCGTGAACGCTTTGGTATAGATCAGAAAAACCTGGTCAAAGAACTTACCGAAGCAGCAATAGTGAGAAGAGCACATTTCCTTGCCTTCGGTGCACGATCATTTTTGGAGCGTTACGAACAGATAACGGACCTCTATAAGTTGCAGGTCAATTTGTCGATGCGCACCTCGATCAGCATCATGATGCAGCAATATTCCACGCCTGCACCAATAGCGTTTTTGGCCTCTTCATTCATTCGTGTCAGCAAACTAAAGGGTAAATTCTTCGAGCCTTCCGCCGGCAACGGACTATTGACCATTGCGCTACCGCCTGAGCAAACGGATGTTAATGAGTTGGATGAAACACGTCGTTACAATCTGAAAATGATGAATTTTAGGAACGTATATGCGCTTGATGCTTCGCAAGATTTCGGGATTGAGTTTATCAGATATTATGATGGGGTCATCACCAATCCGCCATTTGGCACCCTACCCGACCCCGTATTTTTCGGCGACTACAAAATCAAGAAGCTCGAACATTTGATGTGCTTGGAGGCACTCTATTGTATGAAAAATGACGGGCGTGCGGCATTAATTATCGGATCACATACCCGATACGATGAGCGCAACCGCATCCGAGCTGGGCATGATCGGATCTTTTTCAATTACCTCTATCACTATTACCACGTGGTGGATGTGATTGCGATTGATGGTAAAAAACTCTACTCCCGACAAGGAACCAGTTTTGATACCCGACTGATTTTGATTGCCGGAAGAAAGCGAAAACCTGAAGGTGCCGCACCGCTCAAAACCGATGAACTGGCGACCGTAATGCGCAGCCATGACCAACTGTTCAACCGCATCATTCCTCACATGAAATCAAATGAAGCGATAGCCAAAACAAAAGCGAAAACACGAGCAAAGGCCATTATGATTTTGCAAAAACAACTCAATCTATGACATCTAATATCACCTACCAAAACCGCACGCTGACGATCAAATTCAGTCGGCCACCAAAAGATTTTGTGATTGCCCGCTTACTTGAGATGGGCTTTCAAACCAAGGACTACAAACGCTTTGATCGTAAGAAAAAATTAGCACAAAACGAACGGGACTACTTGAACGGAATGTTCGAAGTCGAAGGGCTGGGCATGGCCTATATTCCCGCTTCGCAAAAGGGTTTTGTGCTGAACACGACTGTGCCTGATAGCATGGGGTTTGAGATGCACCTTGCCATTCGTAAGATCAAATCGAAGCTCAAAGAAAAGTCGCTTTTCAACTATGTGGCTGATAAATTGGATTACGATAGTGAGGGGCTGGTTAAGTCATTGAGTGCCGAGCAGATTGATGCGGTGGGTTTGGCGATTTATAATATTGAGGAGAGAAAACAAGGCATCATCATCGGCGACCAAACCGGAATTGGTAAGGGAAGAACGGCGGCGGCATTGATCCGCTATGGGGTAAAAAGTGGTCATCAACCGATATTTTTGAGCGAGAAACCGAACTTGTTTACAGACCTCTATCGTGATTTGGTGGACATCAATTCGTCGAGCCTTCACCCTTTTATTGTCAATACCAAAGAGGCAAAATCGAACATTAAAGACAAAAAGGGGACGGTCATTTATACCGCACCGGAGAAGGCGGCGCAGGCGAGAATTTTAGAGGATGCTGAACTTCCGCATCCTTACGATTTTGTATGCGCCACCTACACGCAGTTCAATTCGGACCGCATGGCGAATAAGCGTAATTTCCTGATGCAGATGGCTGAAAACAACATTGTGGTCATGGATGAAAGCCATAATGCGTCGGGTTCGTCGCAGACGGGCGAGTTCATGCAGGTGGTTTTGAACAAGACCAAAGGGGTGGTTTTCCTTTCGGCGACCTTTGCCAAAAGACCGGACAATATGCCGATTTATGCTCGTAAAACTTCTATTTCAGACGCCAACATGGGGACGGTGGAACTGGTCGAATCCATTGAAAAAGGAGGCGTTGCTTTGCAGGAAATTTTGGCGGCTCAACTGGTGAGCGAGGCGCAGATGATCCGACGTGAACGCTCGTTTGAAGGCGTTGAGGTGAACTATATCGAGCTGACCGATAAGGCCAAGGAGCAGGCGCAAATTTCGGACAAGGTTACGGGCATCATCCGTGATATTATTGAGTTTCAGAAAACCTATGTGGATGATGAAATCAAGACCATGGACAAGCTGATTGCGGCGCAAGGTGGTGAAATTGGCAAGCGCAAGGGAGCCCAACGAGCTGGGGTGGATAACACGCCCTACTTCTCGAAAGTGTTCAATGTGATTAATCAATTGCTGTTTTCGCTCAATGCCGAAGAGGTGGCCGATCATGCGATTGCATTGCTAAAAAAGGGACAAAAACCGATCATTGCCTTTGCCAACACGATGGGCTCCTTCCTTGCGGAGATGGGTGATATTGATGATAAAATTGATGGGGATTTTAATTTGGTCTTGCAAAAAGGGCTCGAAAGTACGCTGAAATATACGGAGAAAACGGCGGCGGGGAAGTCGATCAAAAGGACGTTGAACATTGCGGATTTTCCGGCGAGCACGCAGGCGGCCTACTATGATATTTTGGACAGGGCGCAGGAGGTGAGCACCGGTATTTCGATCAGTCCGCTCGATATTATCATCCAAAAAATTGAGGCAGCTGGCTACCGGACCGGTGAGGTTACGGGGCGCAGTTTGGCAGTGGAATTTGAGCAGAACAAGCGGGGGAAAATTACGACCAATGGCAAGATCGTTCGCCGTCCGAAGGAGAATACCGCCGATGCTTTCCGACGATACAATGACAATGAAATCGACTGTTTGTTGATTAATCAGTCGGGCTCAACAGGAGCTTCGGCGCACGCCATTGTTACTGATAAGGTCCCTCGAAAAGATGTCAAAAAAAGGGTCATGATTATCTTGCAGGCGGAGCTGAACATCAATACGGAAATTCAAAAACGTGGGCGGATCAATCGGACGGGGCAGATTTTGAAGCCTCGATACGACTATATCATTTCGGCGATTCCGGCGCAAAAACGCCTGATGATGATGCTTAAAAAGAAGCTCAAATCCCTTGATGCGAACACGACTTCTTCACAATCATCGAACAAAGCGCAATTAGATTCGCCGGACTTTTTGAACAAGTACGGCGACAAGATTGTGGTGCAATATCTTCGTGAAAATCCGGAGTTGAGCGCACGCTTGGATGATCCGGTGGACCTTTCTGGCGATGGATCGACCGTTGGGGCGTCGCACAAAGTTACGGGGCGTGTGGCGGTTTTGCCGGTGGAAGATCAGGAGAAATTTTACAAGGAGATCATCGAACGGTATGAAGATTATGTGGCGTATTTGAAGCAGACCGACGAGTATGATCTGGAGGTGGACGTCATGGATTTGGAGGCAGAAACGAAGGCACAAATGATTGCCGTGAGTGGTAAAGGTGCTGGTCTTTCGGTTTTTGGGGAGAATAGCATGGTGGAGCGTTGTGAGGTGAATGTGCTCAAAAAGCCGATTCCGAAGGATGAATTGAAAGGCTTGGTTTCAAAGGAGCTGGGCGGTAAGGATCCGAATGCGGTGGCGGAAAAGTTGATCGAGGAACACAATGCTTATGTGGCGGAAAAATTGAAGGCGGGGCAAAGTCAGTTGGATAAGAAATTCAAAAAGCTCTTTGATGGGATTGAGGAGGAAGCGGGCTTTCGGAAAATTCCGGTGCCGGAGGAAGGTTTGCAAAAAGAATATGTGAGCCGTCGGGTGAGTGAGATTGAAAATCAGAAGTCTGAACAGGAGAAAAAGTTGTTGAGCCGGTGGAATGATAAGGCGAATTATCTGAATAACTTTTTCAAATATTTCCGCACCGGCTATGGTTATTTGTATCCGGCGCAAGGCGATGAGGCGAAGAGCATTACTGCGATTTTCATGGGCGTGAGCATCAACAAGAAATTGGATAATCCTTATGCGCCTTCGGCGGTGAAATTTTCTTTTGCCCTGAGTGATGGACGCCGAATGGTGAGCCTTCCGGCTTCGGGCGAGACGGCGCAACAGGTTGAAAGAGTGTTGAGCCGCAGCTTCCAATTGAACGAAAAAGCGCAGGCGAATTTCATTGAAAAATGGGACCAGGCGATTTCCAATAGCAGTGCCGACCGTGAAACCCGATACATTATTACGGGCAATATTTTGCAGGCAACACCCATCTACAAGGGCAAATTAATCAGCTATACGACCGCTGATGATAAGGTCAAAAAGGGGATTTTGGTGCCTCCTACCTGGTCATTCAAAGAGAACGCTCGGCATGTGGTGGTGCCCGTTTCGCAGTTGGGAAAGGTACTGAGAGGTCTGAGCGTCGGGCAGTCGTTCAGCATGATTAAGAAGGTTTCTTTTATGCGGCAACGGGGGCGATTCAACATCATCATCAAGCAGCATAAGACCTATCAGATGATTTATACCGACTGGGATTTGATTAATCTGATGGAACAATCGGACGGTTTTCAGAAGGTTTCCGACAAGATGAAAGCGTCGTTTGTAGATGAAAATTTGGATAAGGTGCTCGACATTTTGAGTGAGAAATATTCAATCAATGCGCAGTTGGATCGGGAGAAATATGATTTCGAACCACCGGAAGAGGTGCCGAAAGATGACAATATTACGGCAGAAGCATTGAAGCTGTTTGACCAGGATAAGAAGGGCTTTGATAAGCGTTTGAGTGCGCAGGCAAAGCGACAAAAGGTGAATGACAAGAAGGTTAAAGGTAATCTTAAACTGGCTCGAATGCGGGCAAAGGCGATTTTGATTTTGCAGGCGCAGGTTTTGTAACCGCTGAGATATTGTCCACAGATTACACAGATTTCCACAGATTATTTTTGGTAATGGTAATCCTCTGTACGGACGTTGCATGCAACGTCCCTACAATCGGTGGGTGTTACATGCACAGGTCAGGCACACCGGCCTGACCCTACGAAAAACCCAATCCATAAATTCAACATAAAACAATAATCCCATGACCCTAAACATCAACAACTACAAAGACCAAGTCAAGAAAATTGACTTCTCAAAAATGCCTCAAGCTATTCAGGAGGCGCATGAGCAGTTTGATGATTTCGCCGAATTTTACAAGGAGAACGATCAGATCAAACAGATGTTGGACAACCATTTCAAGCTGGTGGTTAAGCATACTTCGTCCAAAACGGGTGAAAAGAAAACGAGCACCACTCGAACAACAGCGAAGCGCACGACTAAGAAAGCACCGGCAAAAAAGGCAAGTCCACGGGCGAGGAAAACAGCGGCGAAAGCCACAACCAGAAAGACCACAACAACAAAAACAGCCCGCAAAACGACGGCGAAGAAAACCACCACCCGCAAGGCTCGGCCCCCAAAGGCGGCAGTACGCAAACCGAACGAAGTTTCGGCGATGCCAATGGAAATTCGCCTGATCCGTCGTTACAAAAATTTGCACAATAAAAAGGTAACGATCAAGCAGGTCATCTTGCTTTATAAAGCCATTCAGCGAGCAGCGATTGAAAAGACGATCCGTAAAAGTAGTCCGTATGCGGCAATCATCATGAGCATTGCCAAGGAGTTAAATGATACATATAAGGAAGCCAAAAGCGACGGTTTTACTTTTGAGATTCCGGAAAAACTCTACAAAAAAATTGATGAACTGGTGGCGAGTTATGGTATCAGTGCGGCGGTGAGCTTGGTCAAACGCTTCATTGGTTTGTACCACACGATCACCGAAGAAAAGGCGAAACGTTTGCTCAAATCCATTGAAAACAGTCTGAAAAATCAGAAGGTCAAAAAGGGCGATTACGGCTTTGCACAGGTGATGAAGGTGCAGAAAATTTTAAAAGACTATTTGAAACAGGATCAATTGATATTGAAAGAAACAGAGCTTGCAGGTTTGCAAAAAGTCTGCGGGCGGGGAAAGTAAAAGCCACTGCGGACCGTTCGGATGCGGTTTCCGGCAGTGGCAATCTCGGTGCTTTTGATGTCGTGAGTGCGGAGCAACTGAGCTCGATGAAATTCGATACGCTCAAGTTGCCCGCACCTTTTTCCGGCTTGTTGGGAGAACCCTTTCAGCCGTTCTACATGATGATCTACGGCAGACGGTTTCAGGGGAAATCGACCGTGGCCCTTTGTCTTGCCAACGCTTTGGCGAAGGTGGGTAAAAAAGTACTTTTTGTGAGTAATGAAGAAGGACTTCAGGGTAGTTTGCAAGAGAAAATCAAACGCCTGAAGGTGGATCAGCACATTGATTTCGTGCAGGATTTTCATGAAGGACAACTCAAGCAATATGATGTGGTTTTCATGGATTCGGTACAGACGATCGGTTTGAAGGTCGAACAGTTTCAGGCATTCAAACAGCGATACCCGAACTGTTCAATCGTGATGATATTCAAACAAAATCGGGATGGCAGTTCAAAGGGCGGTTCCGACTGGGAGCATGATGTGGATGCGATCATGAAAGTAGAGGACCGCTCGGCGACGATGGAAAAAAATCGCTTTCCCAAAGCAAAACCCAAAACCTATAAAATATTCTGATGGAAGTATTCGTAAGCAAATCCTTTTGGCTGATCATCGGACTGTTCGGCAGTTTGATCGTCGGCATTTTGAGTGTCATTATCAGTCGAGCAATCGGCAATATGGCCTCCAAACATGACCTTGTTGCGCATGTGGACCTACTCACCAAAGACATTGTTTTCTTGAACAAAGAGGTCTCGGACATGCGGCGTGAGATTAGCAAAATTCACCGATCGGTCGATGAACTCAAGTGTCAAATCAATGATAATTATATGCACAAGGAGCTGATACAGCAGAGTATTCAGCACTTCACGCAGAAGATAGATCATATCAGTGAGGTGGTGGATAAGTTCTATAAACCGCAACAATAATATACCCTTGAGAGACTCTCAAGGGTCTCTCACACCTTCCAATTTCGTAGCCCATGAACCTATTCAAAAAACTAACCACCGCCTCGGTCAATGAAACCCTGCGCCTCGGCACCCAACTGATCGACGAGATCTTCACCACCAAAGAAGAAAAGTTACAAGGCAAGATCGAGCTGTTCAAAATGACAATCGGCGACCGTGATTCCGCCCGACGGATGTACGCCACCGACAGCGCATTACAAAAGCTCTTTGCAATCTTCTTCTTAGGTGCCTGGCTGATCCTCACCCTGATTATCTTGAACTATTTCGTCTTTGAAAACATCGACCTGAAGGATTGGCAAATTGCTTTTGTGAGCACCATTTACGGGGGCATTTCTACCAAACTCAATACCATTGTGGATTTTCTGTTTGGGTCTTCGAGTGGGGCTGGTGGTAATGATGTGAAACTTAAAAAGTAACCGACATGATCCTAATCGACAACGGCCACGGCCACAACACCGCAGGCAAACGTAGCCCTGTATGGTCAGACGGCACCCAACTGTTAGAATGGCAATTCAACCGCAAAGTAGCCCGTGAGCTGTCCGCTCAACTCTTCGACCGCAACATTCCAAATTGCCTCGTGGTGCCGGAAGATTATGACATTCCCCTGCATCACCGTATTGAACGCATCAATATGCTTTGTGCAAACTATGATGATTGCCGGTTGATCTCCATTCACGCCAATGCCGGCGGAGGCACAGGCTGGGAGATCTTCACCTCAAAAGGCGAAACCGCAAGCGACGCCTGGGCTACGCAGTTCATTCATCATGCCGAACGCCTATTGCCCTTTCCCGTCCGTAAAGACTACACCGACGGCGACCCCGATAAGGAAGCTGGCTTTTACCTGCTCAAACATTCGCATTGTCCGGCGGTGCTTACCGAAAATTTATTTATGGATCGGGAAGAGGATTGTCGGTATTTGATGAGTGCGGAGGGGGTGAGGAAGGTGGTTGAGGTGCATTTGGGGGGAGTGGATAGGTAATCAGGCGACACTATCCCAAAAAGTGTATAAACTCATTTTATGCTCAATTATTTTGTATTTCTTTATCTCTAATGAATTTTTCCAAATTTTCAGGACTTAAAACTTTATCGTAAGTCGATTTTACTTTTCCAAGCTTAATATCTTCCGACATATCTTTTAAAAAGACACTAAAATCCCCATTCTCTTTTGCCAGCCTATTCACGGTATCCCAATCAATTTCAGGTTTTTCTTTTGAAGGAAATAGAATTTGACTTTCATAAACATTCTCCGCATTGAGTTTTATCAGCCCAATTCCAAAAGCATTATTTAACCGTCTTATTTCATCGAGTAATGTACTGTCATCCTGCAAATTTAATGTTACCAAGTACCCCTCATTAGCCCAACTTGAATTTGAAACAGCCTGGAAGTAATACTCTCTTAAGTTCCCAAAGGTGAGGTTAGTTTTTAACTCAAAGGAAAAGAGTTTAACAGAACTAATCGACAGCTCTCTTTGTATCTCGACCGTTTCACTCGAGTAATCCCTGAATGGGAAATATACGCCCACTAAATCAGGGTGTAACCATTCGTTCAGCCCCTTTTTTGTCCTTTTAGAACTCTCATGGAAAATGGTCTTTAAATAAGCTTTGAAATGCGTATCCGTTTTAGCAAATGCTACCATCAAAGGATGTAAATCTCTCTCGCTAAACTTTTTCTTCCGAGCTTTCAGCTGTTCAACTGATTCATCCTCTTTCTGCTTTAGGGATGAAACTTTATCAATGTCCAGCTCAGTGCTTAGCTGCCGAGGGATAAATCTTGCGGGCCTCTCCGAAATTTGAATATATTTAGAATCATCGCCATTATTATTGATTTCAGTATATAAATACGCACCGATGGTTGCCCAGGGGGTCTTTCCTGAAGTCTCAAAATCATTGGTAATGCCATAGTTCGCTGCTTTGGTCCAAATCTCCTTTGGAGATAATGGTTCTTTAACCCTATCAAAAGTGGCATTGATTAAATCCCAAAAAGTCATTTTAGCCATATTTTTATTTCTCTACTATTGCCATCAATTATGTGATTGACCTCTCCATTATTGCGAACTCCCACGGAATGAATCGTGGTAGTTTTTACGATTATATGGTGTAGTTATAACTCTGGATTAGTGGGTTTTCATGAATTATCGTGGTCATAAATCATCCCTTCTGCTCAAGAATACATACCTATTAAAATCGGTGATCTATTTCCAAAATTGCCACCATTTCTTTTGCGCTTCGGCTGGTGCCGCATTGGTGGTAGGGGCAAATTCCTTCTCCTTCAATCCCTCTTCAGAGATCACGCTTACCTCAGGTGAATCTTCTTCAGAGATCATACTGACCTCAGGTGATGGTGATTCTTCTAAATCCTCTATTATTTGCTGTTCCGCAACTTCATTGGAAGGCCTCGTGTAATTCACTTTTTTACATCTAAATGCCTTTGCAGCAAAGTCAATTTCATAAAAACTTTCACCAAATAATTCATGAATTAAAGCAAAAGTTAATTCATCGGCTGTTGGGTTTTCTTTTTCTAAGGCTAAAGGTTCGCCTTCTTCCATTTTTCGATCACCCTCATGTTCAAATATTGACCGCACTAATTGACCTTTTTTGAACAAGTCAATTTGAAAAGCCATTGCTGTTTCAGAATAAGCATAATTCAACGTGTCAGCCGATAAGGAGCTGTCGTGTTCAGCAACCAAGTCATGTGAATGAAAAATCATGGTTCCTTGTTCCCCAAAATATAATCGGAATTCATCTTCTGGCGTCCAGTTTGACGAGGCTATTTCAAAAGACACCTCCTCAATTATTTCTATTCCCCATTCAAGATCGTCTGACAATTGCTTGATGTCCTTTTCGTAATTTTTATTGATGACTAATCCTGCGATATTAAATCCCATTGTTCTTATTATTTTGCTTGTTGAAGATCACTTTTAATACACGGCTCATCCTTGCCTAAACACTTACTGCCACGCCGTAAATAAATGGATAGCCTCCTATTCAATTTTATTAATTATAAAATGCGAACTTAAAAACCACTCGATTTTCTGTGAATTGTGAGTTTTATACACGGTCTAAAAAATCCAACTATCAGGGGGAGGAGGATTTTAAAAAATATTGGCAGCCTGCGCATATACAATCAAAGCCTTATTCACTATCCAAATATAACAAATTATACATGACAGTAAAATTGTTATGATATTTATGCTCAAGAACAGCATTCTATGGTCGTTACAATTGTAAACCATCCCTTGCTCCAAGCAGAGGGGGGGCATAATCTATTTTAAACAAAGCATTTGCAGTCCCTAATGCGTAAATTATAGATCAATAATCATCGACACTGGACAAGGACCGAACAGCACACAAAGTACATCTCGCTCAAAGGCTTCACGGATAACATCACGCCTGGCCGATCGGTAAGCTATCGTATTAATTCTGACAAATTGCCGGAATTAATCTAACCGAGTGGTTCTCTAAATTTCCGACTACAAATTTAGTCTCTCCCCTTGATCACGGGTTACGTATTGGTGAACTGTTCATTGATAATGCAGGTATATGTGTTCAGAAGGGAGTGGCACGGTGAAAAAAAAAGAGGTTAGGGAAAATTTTCCTAACCTCTTTTTTCGTTTAGCATCAAGCCTAAAAACTTTGTGGGATAGCCTCCTTGATATTTCACTTGGCTTAATAAACTTCATAATTAATTATTATTCTGATCTTCACGGATATTTACTCTCCATTAAAATATCTCCTGGTCAAAAAAACTTACCCTGAGCGCGCTGATCTGACGAGAAGCGGAGTAAGTGTGTTAGTTAGTTTTCGTTGTACCCAAACGTTCTACTCAATAATACCTCTTTCCACCAACTTTCCCT
Organism: Persicobacter psychrovividus; assembly: GCF_036492425.1. Lineage (NCBI taxonomy): Bacteria > Pseudomonadati > Bacteroidota > Cytophagia > Cytophagales > Persicobacteraceae > Persicobacter > Persicobacter psychrovividus. Next base: position 34,383 of record NZ_AP025302.1, on the reverse strand, counting down.
TTCAAGGATCACTTTATCGTCCGTAGTGGATTTAAAAATATCTAAGATAGAATACCTGAAATTCTCCTTGATATAGTTAAAGGTTAATTTCTGTAAGCCTACATTTCCTCCATGCCCTGTTTTCACATAGGCCTTCCAACGTCCGAGAATCATCTGTTCCCCGTAAGCTGATCCTACATAATTTTTACCGTTGGTTATGTCAGTGATTAAGTAAACTCCTTTTTGATTTTGTAAAGCAGTTATCCAATTATCCTTTTTTATTACTCGTCGGAGGTCTTGCCAACTCAAATTGACTTTGTCGTAGCCTGGGAATTGGTCACTCTCAAAGGTGCTTGGTAAAATTTGGAGTATCTCGCATTCATCAATTACTGACTCTGCTTTCCTCAGCATGTTTTGGTGCTTGTTTTTATATCGAATAATTAAACGCCCAAAAAATCGACTGTATTCTTCCAAGGTTTCATATTCATACCCCATACCCTTTAAAATATTCAGGTCCTTGGTTACTTTCCCAACGTGAAATAACAGCCACTGATCGGGTTCATTCATCCGAATAAAACCAAGGTTTATTTGTCCCTCTTTATAAGATTTATTTCGGTGGTAATTCCAATACTGTCCCTCTAATAAGGCTTCGAAATCAGCATTCTTAAAAAAATCAACGGGGCTCCAATTTCCCCTAAACATCAAATTGAAGCGTATTTTAACATTGCTTAAATCGTCAAACTGTAATAATTCATTTAACAGTATGCGGTGTGTTGGTTCTTTCATCTAAAAAAATAGGTTTAAAACTTACCCTGAGCGCGCTGATCTGACGGGAAGCGGGGTAAGTGTGTTGATTAATTTGACTCTTCAATCATTAAGATTAAACCTGTGGAAAAGCCTGCTTCACTAATTCTTCTGCTTTGGCAAATAATAACATCTCCACCGTTGAAACATCAGAATTCAGCTCTTTGGCTACTTTAGTCAGTATCGTAAGGTACTCCGAGTAAAATGATGACTCATCGGCTCTGCTCCAGCCTTCCTGTTTGGCTTTGGACTTCACCAACTGATTCCCCAACCCAATGGTATTGTTTCGGCTACTCAAAATTGGGAATAACAATTTATTCGGTAAGTCCCGAACAATCTGAATACAGTTTAGGGATATGGCTACTCGTGCATCAAAGATTGCATACTTGTTTGGATCGTGAAGGACAATGGCTTTTGACCAAGACGCAATGCCTTTCTTTCCCTTTAAAACAAGCTCTTCGGCACTCTTGGTTGAGTATTCTGCCAAGGATGCTGAGCCATTTGTTTTTATTCCTCCCCAGTCAGAAATGTAGTATTTCGTGAGATCAGCTCGTTCTTCATCTGAAGAGGATGCCTGCCATTTCTGATTCAATTGAGATTTAAGAGCGATGTTCTTCAAATATTGGTTTCCTTCCGGCAAAACAACGCCCTCTGGAAGTATATCCTCATTGATCGTCCTCCAACTATACCAGTCGTTTGTTTCGTCGATAAACTGCTCTGCGTATTCGGTTATTGCATGCTGTAATTGCACCATTTGTAATAGGTTGTTTATCTTTAAAAAATTGAAGATGCGCTGTAAAAGGGTAATATAGGTAAATCAGCGATTTCATTCTCGCTTATTGAATTATTTGTTTACCAAAAATCAGAAGGGTAGGTGCACTGAAAGTGCATTCAATAAAAAAAGCAAACCGACAAAATGACGGTTTGCTCCTTTGGCTTAAAATTTAGCCTTCATCCATTGCTCAATTTCCTCAAGTGCCTTGCGCTTGGCTTCTGTATCAATGTCTTTATTAATGAAGTTTTCGAATTGCTTCGTCCATTTTGTTACGAAGGCATTGGCTACATCTTCATCTGATTTTTGCTTGGCAGTTGCCTGTTTTTCGGCTTCAGAGATCTTTGCCCAACGTTCAATGGTTCGCTCTGAAACTCCTGCGAGGGTGGCTACAAACTTGGCTGTTTGCAAACCGTCATTTTGTCGGTTTGATCGGTCGCCTCCTCTTTTTCCTTTTTTCAGGTTATATATTTTCCCCCAGTGCTGTTTCATTTGAGCTGGGGTCATATTTCTTCTCGAAAGCTGATTATCGACCATCCACTGCACAATCTCCTCACGGTTTATTATGCCCTCGATATACGAAATACCGAAAGGTTTTCCGGTCTCCTGGGAAGCCCTAAAACGGTTATGACCATCAATCAAGTAGGTCTTATCTCCTTCCTTCCAACACAACAGATTCTCACGCACACCTTCCTTCTCAATACTTTTCACCAAGGATTCAAAAACTTCTCCTTCAAGTGGTGGTAAGAACTCTTTCAAATCCTGGTCCACTTCAAAAGGTGGGTTGTCTGCTGTATAAGTCGCATTTTGCTTCGGCACAATATTGCCAAGCATGGTACTGGTGTCCTTATTCTGATAAGCGACTTTTGACTTCTCTCGTGATTTCCTGAACTTCGATTCCTGCTTTGCCATTAGGCGCATGTTTTGTAATGGTGGAAAAAAGGGCATTGGCTTCTTCATAATCTTTTAGGTTACTCATTTGAGCACCCAAAATCATATCGCCATATTCCTCTCTCAATATTTCTTTGTATTCATTGTGAACTGTAATCGGGCGTACCAGTGTCAAAATCATTCCGAGCATTTCGATGTTCGGATTTGAAGTGGCTTTGAGTTCCTCGTACACATTCATGATCGTATCGAAACCATCGGCAGAAAATTTCGATGGGGTAGAGGGTACGATCATGTGGGTCGAAGCATTCAAGGCATTTTGGGTAAGCCAACCAAGCGACGGTGGACAATCAATGATGATAAAATCAAAAGATTGTGGCAATTGTTGAATGACCTGGCGCACCTTGTAATAACCAGCGGCGGAGCCTGCGTAATGAGCTTCGAGCTTGGCGGTGGATAGCTTCGATGGAATACACCAAATCTGATCAAGTCCCTGATAGGCCGTATAGTTTTCGCCATCAACAATCATTTGATCCACCGACCGGAATTCATCATATTCGGACATCAAAATGGAGGTTGTATTGGCTTGTGGATCAAGGTCAATGACCAGTACCTTGTACTCTTTTGCCAAGGCTGATGCCAAGCCAATCGACAAGGTAGATTTCCCAACCCCTCCTTTGTGATTTACAATTGAAATAATTTTCATAATCTCTAATGATTTGGAATTCCCGCAAGGGATCTATTCTTTAATGGTTTTGTATCGTTGCTGAATCTTGAAAAGGAGGTGGGTAACGGTCCGCCCTCGTTTTATCGTCGAAAAATCGACCAGCAAATCTGTTTTTTTCAAAAGATCCAATACAGGTTTTATGACCGTTCTGTTCAGTTCTCCAAACCTTGGGTATTTATCGGAAAGGATCAATATTTCACGGAATTCTTCCAGTGTGATTTTGCGTTGGCCAAAATTCTCATGTTGCTTCAAAAGCTCATAGACCCGCATGGCATACATGTTCTTTTTCAGCAAAGTCAGGTAGCCATACTTGTATGCGGTAAAGTTTCCCTGCTCCTTGAGTTTAAGCAAAAAAGGGGTCATCTCTACATTGAAGCGAAAGCGAATCATGTTTGTACCGTCTTCCCCTTCGATGTACTGAAACAACGGCACACCTTTCCATTTCTTCCCGACCTGAATTTTAATGGAGGCATCAACCAGCCCAAGCGCAGCCGTTTTTACATGGCTGTAATCCGTCTTGGATAGCTTTTCTTTTCCCAAAATCTGATTGATCGTGATCTCTGCATCAGCAAACTCACCAGCATTGTATTCTACTGTTGCCACACAAGCCGAAAAGACACAGTATTGCATGGCTGTAAGCGCAGCCTTGCCATTGATCATCTGATTGTTTTTGGTTACTCGCCGAGATAAAAAAAACTTCTCCTGTTGCTCCTGCATTTTATAATTCTTTGCTAATCAAGTCATTAATCGTTAAAAAGTGTAGTGTTTTAATACTCGACCCCAAAAAGTGTAGTGAGTGCGCTTAAATCCAATTAACGACAGACCAATATAGGTAAATTTTCCCCCCAAACTATCGATTTGGTATTATTTTTCTACATCAAGGTATTAAATAACACCACGAAAGTATTATTTCACTACACCTAAGTATTAAAACGCTACACTTATAACTTTATACGACATTCGTTGGGCCAACATTTGTCGTAGTAGTATTAAAACTCTACATCTAAGTATTCATTACGACCACTTAAGTATTAAAACTCTACATCCGAAGTATTAAAACTCTACATTTATAACGCTGTGGGAAATTGACAATCAAAGAGTTACGAGGCCCTAAATAGAATAAATTATTTTAAATTTTAAATAAATTATTATTAATAAGAACTCATTTAAAAAAATTTACCCTAACCGGTAAGTACAATACTCAAAAAAATGCCGGGATAATCGACTGGGAATTGAAACAGCTTTTTGAGAGAAAAAAGGGCTTTGTGTTTCTCAACAATGCATTATGTTAAATAAATGATTTGATTCGCCAGCGATCAACCCTTGACTAAAGAAGTATAGTCAGGGTAGTACTTTTCAACAAACGGCTCGAATTTGTATTCTGACTCAGGATAGTGATTGACCGCAAGCCATGCGGAATACGCATTGATCGCATCCTCCGTTGGAGTGCCATTCTTCCAACTCACATACATCTTGCGGTAGCTTGCAACATGGCGCTTGGGCATCAAGTTATTTCGCAGGTAGGTATTGCGCAGTTCTTCACTGTCATATTTCTCCCTGGCCGTGTGTTTAATATTCAAATAATGGCCCTCGTACAAGGTTTTAAGCATATTCAGGGTCTTGGTCTCTTGAATTTTCTGCTGGTAACCCCCAGAAACCCCTTTTTTAGCGTCTTTCGTCATTTTTAGGTGTTCGTATCCACCTTTAATATTTGGTGCCGTTAAAATGCTTCTAAAATAGGCTACTTTGTTATTGGCTTGGTCGAAATTTGTCTGCTTGAAGGCATATTCGAGGTAGGCGGGCTCATGCTCCTTGCATAAATCGGCATATTCCTTCGCTGTAAAGAATCTGGAAAAAGCCGTTGGAAGTTCCGGTGAGGTTTCCGCAGGCTTTTTCTCAACCGCCTTATTTATATTTTCGGTGGATTTAACCACCGGTTTTTCTTTTTTATAAATGTCTATTTCAGACACTTTGTCAATCTCAAATACCAGGCGGCTATCTTCAATATCATAAGCCTCCTCGAAGGAAAATGAAACCTCCATACCCAGCACTCGCTTTAATTCACGCAGCACCGGCAACACCACCCGATTCCTGAAATCACTGAAAGATGCGTACTTCCCGCTTAGGCCCAAAACTTCCTTTAAGTTCTTGAGGGTCATGACACGCTTCTTGTTTTTAGCACTGGCATTCTTGAAAAGACAGTAAAAATAGCTCGTGAAATGACTTTTGAAATTCTGAAAAATGGAATAGGACAGTTTGGTAAATCGCTGTGATTGATGCAATAAATAGTCCTTTAGATCATCACAGAGGCGAACATTAACGTATCCCCGGTGCTTGGGACACTCCAAAAAACCGAGTACTTTAATGAGTTTACCTTTAATCCTGAACTCTTTTGTCATCAAGCCATTAAACACCTCCCGATAGGATTCATAAAGACTCCCAGAGCATTGCTCCGAAGGGCTGAAAATATTGAGTGGAATCCGATAATTATGAAACTGATCATCTTCCATTCTAACCTTGCTGATCAAAACTGCAATCACCCTTTGCTCACACATCTGCATCTGTCCAAAAATATCGGACAGATCATTGCCAAAGACGATGGGAGAAATAGACAGTTGTTCTTTAAAGGTCATGATGAGCGTGATTGTAATCTTATAATTTCTTGGTATAAGATAAGAATCAATTTTTATAAACTAAACAATTTAGCGGAAAAAAATTTTTAATTTTTTACTAAAAAAAATAGTTGCGTTTTGAAGCCCTAATTTTGCATAAAAGTGCATCTCCCATTTTTGTCTGAGATTTCCCAAAACTGTCTGTAGATTTCCCATTTTTGTCCGAGAGTCTCCCATAATTGTCTGTGAATCTCCCATTTTTGTCGGAAGGTTTCGTCGTGAAATAGTCAAAAATCATTGATTGAAGCCTGTAAAGGCCACTTTTTAAAAAATGAAAATTCAGACAAACAATTATAAACATTATAAAAAAACTAAACACTACGAGCTGCGCTTAGTTGGTCGTTCGTTTTTATATTTTTTTTGAATTGGAAGAATTGGCCAACAAGAAAAAATTGCAGACATGAATTTTGTTTGATGGTTTAACAAATAATAATTTCCGACAATTCCCTGAGCAGAGCCGAATATGCTAAAAAGCTTTCAGGTACTCCGATTTCCCATTTTTGTCTGCCGCATTTTATCGACGGAAAAGAAGGGAGGAACACGTATTCTTTCTTTACTTGTTTGGCAGTAAAGAGAATTTCCCCAGGTGAAAACCCTGAACTTACTTAACACCAAAATAGTTACTATCATTGTTATTTGGTCTGTTTATTGTTACTTTCAGCCATGGTAAAAACACGAAACAGGATCATAAGCGATAAAGTGATTCGGGAATTTTTACTCAAGCACCCTACCGCTAAGCACGTATTTGAGCGGTGGCTATTTGACGCCAAAAGAGGGATCTTTAAAAATTTTGATGACCTTCAAAAAACGTTTAGGGCCCCAGATAAAGCCGGTAAGAACATTGTTTTCAATATCGGTGGGAACAAATACCGACTGGTGGCAGATATCAGAATGACTGAAAACAGAGCGATATTCTATATTTTATTCGTAGGGACGCATAAGGCTTACGATCAAATTAAGGCAGAAGAACTATGAAGTTAAAGACAGAACAAGAATATGACAAGGCGGTTGAGATCATCAATGGCCTACTGAAGAAAGAGCTTGATACTTTTGATGAAATTTACCTGGACGCACTGACGGATGCAGTAGAGGAGTATCAAGATGAAATGTTTGAGCCATTAGGCGAACCAACCGCTCAGGAATACCTGTTAGCGATCATGGAGGAGTATGATATGGTCAAAAAGGATCTGATTCCCTATTTCGGGAGCAAACAGCGTGTTTACGAATTTTTCAAAGGGAATAGCCCATCCAAAGACACCATCGCTCGCCTGGTTCAAGGTCTAAACATTCCAGCCAATATATTCTTCAACAGCACCAACTATCATATTGACTTGGAAGAAGCTTAGGCTCCGAATAATATGGGGGTGTAAGACAAGGCCCATGGTTCGATTGGCTACGGAATGAAATAACCTACAGCCTACCCCTTTACAAAATCAGAAATCCACAACTTGTTGGTTTTCTGATTTTTTTTGATCTTTACTGTACAGTTTTATACTACCCGTCCAAAAGCAAACAAAATGAAGGCGATTTACATCCGAGTTTCAACCACCAACCAGAACACGGCCATTCAACATGACTCCAGTGGTCAAGCAAAAGAATTTATCGACAAGTGTTCGGGAGCCATTCCATTTTTTGAAAGAAGTGCCGTGAAGAAATTGGTGCGGGCAGTGGAACAAGGAAAAATCAGCGAAGTGGAAGTTTCCCGCCTGGACCGCTTCGGTCGGAAGGCCGAAGATGTTAAAAAGGCCATTAACTGGTTTGGCCGCCGAAAAGTGCAGGTCGTGATTAAAAGTCAAGGCTTGGTTTGTTTCAATGAACGCTGGACCCTCACGCCCGCTACCCGAATGATTATTGGCATCCTGGCGGAGTTCGCCGAATTCGAAAGAGAAATTATCAAGGAGAAAACCTTGGCCGGCATCGCACACGCCAAACTCGAAGGGAAGTTCAAAGGACGCAAACCAGGCAGTAAGAATGTCCACCGGCACCATTTGTACGATAGCGTGATGGCGCATTTGGAGGCGGGATTGTCGGTAACGGCTATTCATAAAATGACTGGGGTCAGCCGGGTGAGTATTACGAAGTGGCGGGATGAGGGGAGGGGATGATTAATTATATGAAAATTGTAATCATCTACTTATGACAAATCAATACTTAAATAACGACACGATTAAATTTTACTTAAAAAGTAAAATCAAAAAACAAAAAAAGTGACTTATCTGCCTTATCTTTAAGTTCCTACACATCAAAAACAATAACAGCTAAATCACTCTGGGAATGAAGGTAAGGAAGAGAAGTTTCAGAATCAATTCAAAAGCGGTAAAACACTCATTTTCTTCGAAAGATCTAACAAGCTTTGGTGGCTTATCGATGCTTAGTGATTTTTGGTCAAAGCATAATATCTTTGATCTGTTCAAAAATAATTTTGGGCAACGGAACTCGAATGCCCAGAAGTTTTCTTTGGCTCAAATTCTGATGTTGTTATCGAGCTCGGCATTTTGTGGTATGAATCGGTTAGAAAAGATTTCACGGTTTAGTGCAGATCCGTTGGTAAGATATTTATTCTCATTAAAAGAGAAAATTTCACGTCAAACGATCACGAATCAACTAAAGAACATGCATGAAGAAGGGACTCGAAATTTAGAAGCCCTTTTACTGAAACAGAATGCTAAATGGTTGTTAAAGACTAAATTAGGCCACATTGTATTTGATGCGGATTCTACGGTTAAAACGGTTTACGGAAATCAAGAAGGGGCAGAAAAAGGATACAATGAGTACAAGCGTGGGGCTAAAAGTTATCATCCTTTGGTTATGTTTGTTCACGAGATTAAATTATTGTATCATACCAAGTTTCGCCCAGGAGATTCTCATACAGCAAATGGCATTAAAGAATTGATCGCCGAGGCTAAAGGAAGTTTACCAAAGAGTGTGAAGAATGTAACCTTTCGTGCCGATTATGGATTCTTTTCCAAATCGTTAATTGATTATTTGGAAGAAATAGGGTGGTCGTATTTGATAAAAGTGAAGCTCAGGGGCTTAGATAAGCTATTGAGGCTACAAAAATATGAAATTACTGATGAAGGAATTGAAGTGGCTAGGTTCGAACATCAAGGAGTGAAGTGGGATAGTCCATTACAATTTCATGCTGTTCGATGGGTTGATGGGTATGAAATTTATGAGCCCACAGGCGATTTGATTCCTGTTTATAAGTATAGTTGTTATGCAACCAATATGGCATTTAACCCAGAAAACTCGCATGACTTTTATAAGCGAAGATCTATCAGTGAAACTTGGATTGAACAAGTTAAATCTCACGTAAAAGCAGGGAGCACTTTGACCAATAGCTTTTGGGCAAATGATGTGCTTTGGCAATTGGCTTGCTTCGCATACAACAGTTCAATTTGCATGAGAATAAATCACTTGGTTCATCATGAGGAACACCAGACCTTTGTTGATTGGATGGTCAGGATACCAGCAAAACTGATTAGGACTGCCAGGCAATTACGGCTTTCGTTCTCAGAAAAATATTTATACCGAAGAAAATGGGAAGAGTTCTATTTCTTCTTAAACTACAATTAATAGATTAGCCTTCTTGGTACACCCCTTCTCAATTATTTGGGTAAGGGAAAGTATATCTTAAAGGTTTAAAAATTAAGTAAATCAGCCATTATGCTTATCAGGAAAAATGGCGAAAATGCAAAATGCCCAAATATTGGGTAGAAATCGGGCTATTTTGCTTTTTAAGTTTTATAGTTAGGGAGGTAATTTATTACACTTTTAGGTTGTTAAGTGGTGATATATTCATAAATATAAATTATTTTCACACAATTGGATACAACGGAGCAAGCTGACACCCCCTAACGCTCCGATTTTTGGACGAGAATAACGGAGCAAGCTGACACCCCTATTGTTGAAGAATTAATTGCACTATACCAAGTATAATGTCGGTAAAAAATACTTTTTTGGGTAATCAACCAAAAAGTATAGGCATGGCAGGCAAACCGATCACTATGAGTAAATTACGCCAGATTATTCGGATGCTTCATCAGGGTCGCTCACAAAAGTCGATTCACCTAAGCACGCGGGTGAGCATCAACACCATCAAGGCTTATCGACGCAAGCTAAAAAAGTCAGGTAAGCCGATTGACTATTTTCTGAGTCAGGATGAATTATCGCTGAGTAAGTTCTTTTCTTCGGGCGATCCGGCCTATAAGGATATTCGTTATGAACAAATGAAGGAGCTTTTACCCAGTTTATCGCAAGAGCTTGGCAAGAAAGGGGTTACCAAGGGACTGCTTTGGCAGGAGTATATTGAAGGGCATCCTGATGGCTACAAATATTCGCAATTTTGCTTTCATCTCAGGCGTTATATGCGTCAGAAGCACCCCAATTTACCTCTGGATCACCTTCCGGCAGACAAGCTTTATATCGATTATGCAGGTGCAACTTTACCTTATATTGATGCCGAAACGGGTGAGGTGATCAACTGCCAGGTCTTTGTGGCCTGCCTTCCGTACTCGGATTATTGTTTTGCGATGGCCGTTCCGTCGCAGACGACCGATGACTTTATTTTTGCGCTAAAATGCTGTTTGGAGCATCTTGGGGGTGTTCCGAAGGCGCTTGTGCCGGACAATTTGAAAGCGGCAGTAGTTCAAACCAACCGTTATGAGCCCAAGATCAACAGGGTTTTGGAGGATTTTGCGAACCATTATGGGACCGTAGTGGTACCGGCACGTCCGAGGAAGCCACAGGACAAGGCTTTGGTCGAGAACCAGGTCAAGTTGATCTATCAACGAGCCTATGCCAGAATGCGTAATCAGCAATATTTCAGTCTTCAGGAGCTCAACAATGCCCTTATTTCTTACATCGGAAAACACAACCAAACGCGGATGCAGAAACGTGATTACTGCCGAACAGAGCAGTTTGTTTCCAAGGAAAAGCCACTACTTTCACCGCTTCCCGATCAGCCTTTCGAGATCAAATATTATCGAAATTACACTGTTGCGCAGAACGGACATGTGCTCATGGGCATCGATCAACGGCATTACAGCGTCCCTTTTGAATACATCGGGCAGAAGGCTCAGCTGATTTATACCGATACGATTGTCAATATTTTTGTCCAGTCCAAACTGGTTGCTACCCACCGAAGGAATAAAACCAGTGGTTACACAACCAACAAAGACCACCTGTGTTCGCAGCACCAACACTATCGATCCCGCAGTACGGATAACTACCTGAAAAAGGCCAGTATGTGCCCTGAGCTGGAACGGATGATGGAGGTGATGATCTCAAAAAAACAATATCCTGAGCAGCTTTTTAGGAGCTTTGACGGCTTACTCAACCTGATGCGATCCTACCCTAAAGAGCACTTCGAAACGGCCATTAGGATGGCTATTGAGGCAGAGCAATACAACTATACTTTTGTCCAGAATGTACTACGAAACAAAACCTATATCAACAGCAGTCCACCACCTCAAACCCCTTTGCCCCAACATGAAAACACCCGAGGAAAATCTTATTACAACTAAACCAACATTATGTATTCATTAATCGAAAAACAGCTATCAGAGCTTTCATTCAAAGGAATGAGCCTGCAGTGGGAGACGCTCAGGCAAAGCAAACAGCTTCATGAATTGAGCCTTACCGACGGGCTGAACCTGCTGCTTCAGGCAGAAGCAGACCACCGGCAGACCAACAGGGAAAAACGCCTGATAAGGACAGCTAACTTTCGCTACCAGGCCAGTGTTGCCGAGCTACACTTTGATACCAACAGAGGGCTTGACAAGGGGCAGGTTATGCAACTGGCTACCGGAGAGTACATTGGAAAAGGACAATCCGTACTTGTAACTGGAGCCACCGGATGTGGTAAAAGTTTTGTTGCCTCAGCGTTGGGCTATCAGGCATGTACCCAAGGAAATAGCACCCTCTATTTTAACTTCAAAAAGCTGATGGCCAGTCTGAAGGTTGCCCGAATAGACGGTACGATTGCCAAATTATTTGTCAAACTTGCCAAAGCCGACCTGCTCATAATCGATGACTTTGGTCTGCAAAAACTCGACGCACAACAGCAACAAGACCTAATGGAGGTGATTGAAGACCGACATGCTCGAAAGTCCACCATTATCATCAGCCAGATGCCCGTAAGCGACTGGTATGAGATCATCAACGAACGAACCATCGCCGATGCTATTTTGGACCGTTTGGTACATACCTCCCACAGGATAGAATTAAAAGGCGAAAGTAGGAGAAAATTAAGTTAACTTGAAAACAAACTTCTGCCATTCCCCGAACTGAAACAGGGGGGTGTCAATATGCCCGTTAGGGGGTGTCAATATGAACGGTATATCCAAACCGATAATATTTCTTTGATCACTGGGGTCAAAGATATCAAATCCTTGATGAAAGGTGTATGATCACTGATTTGGAGGAGGCTCAAAGCCGCACCTTTGCTTTCTTCGGCGACATTTTTCAGCTCAGGACCGACCTTTCTAAACCACTTTTCATATTGCCCAAGCTGATGAAACCTACAATGATGCCTTACTTTTGGAGGGGCCAAATGTGCATATTCCCCACACGCTAAATCTTTTCTGAGTTCACCAACCCATTTGATGAAATTCTTGTAATCATCTGTATCGTTATATAGATTTTTCAGTGTCCTTGATACTTCATGGGTGATATCCGAAACATGATCAAGCCCCAGCAAGGCTGTAGCCTTAAGTAAATTAGAACCTTTATCGCTTAGGACATATTGAATTTTCAGCTTCTGAACGAGTGGTTGAAGTTCCTTATAAATTACATCTGCCGACCAACCTTTTTTCGCACCAAGATAAACCAAGTGACAGTCCTCAAAACGTAATGTACGCTGCTGGTCAGAAACCGACACAGGAACGGCAAGTACCAAAAACAATTTCTTCCCGTTGAATGAAATGCTTTCATCACAAATCAAAACACATGGCCGCTCAGGTGAAAATGGTTCGATGGCCTGCATTCCTGCTTTTTTTAACCAATTATCAATCGTCGAATGGTCAGGGCATTTACTATCTATGTGCATTTGTTGAATGAAAATACGCAATACCGTCTCACTATCACGAAGGCTCATGCTGGTTTCAGTATGTAAAATTAAAGCCAAAGTAATAATGGCCGAACAGTAGCTGTGGTGCTTGATTTTTTTCCCCCCAAACTCCGACTTGTTTTTAGACTTTTCCTCTTTGTACTTCTTTTCCCAAAAGGAAGCCCGAGCCTTATACCTTTTAATTTTGATACTGTCGTTTCGCCTTTTTCGTTTAGCTCTTTCTGTTGACTTTTTCTTTTTTAGAGATTGTTTGTTATTTTTAAAACTCAAAGCGATTCTGGTAAGGTTGAATTATAATTTCCCCCAATCTTCAGACAGCCATCTCTGCTATTTAAATTATTTTCCCTTGAACTCAAAACATCTGAGCGAGTTATCAAGTGCTTCAGTGAATCTTGTCAAGGGTGCTCCTGTGTTGCGCCTGCGGCAGGAGCATTTACCCGCCCTTGACTGATTCTAAGGAAGCGCTTACTTTTGCTTCTGATGTTGTTGAGTGCGGCTTGGATTGGTAAAGATCGCAGGGCCTTTTCTCATCGATTGAGCTATGCCTTCTTTCGTTATTGTAAAAGTTCATATATTCGATAAGTCCTATCTGCAGCTTTAATCCATCGCGATACTCATTCAAATAAATATCTTCATATTTGACCGTTCGCCAAAATCGTTCAATGTAAATATTGTCGGTTGCTCGACCTTTTCCATCCATGCTAATAGTTACTCCTTGGCCTAAGAGATAGCCCGTAAAGAGATCACTCGTAAATTGACTCCCTTGGTCTGTATTGACAATTTCAGGAGCGCCATGGTTGTTAATACATTCTTGAATTGTATTGCGGCACCACTCTGCTGACATGGTGTTTGAGAGTGACCAGCCTACAATATATCGAGAGTGGACATCAATCACAGCCATCAGATACATGAACCCTTTTGCAATAGGAACATAGCTGATATCCGTCTCCCAAACTTGATTTGAATGGGTTATTTCAAGGTTTCTAAGTAAATAGGGGTATATTTTATTTTCAGGTGAAGGTTTTGAAGTGTGCGGACCAGGAAGAAGAGAACGAAGCCCCATGACTTTGTACAGACGTTCAATTCGCTTCTTATTGATCGGATAACCGCAATCATTAATCAAAAACGAAGTCATAGAAGGTACCCCTCGAAAAGGATGCTCAAGGTATTCTTTGTCAATTACACGCATCAATTCAAGATTCAATTCACTTTCCCCTTTTGGCTTGTAATACCAGCCCGAACGAGAAATTTGGAGAAGCTCACATTGACGTCTAATGCTTAAATCAGCATGTTCCTCATCGACCATCACCTGTCTTTCGGTAACGCTCTTTACTTCGATGAGGCCTTTTTTAAAAAATCATTCTCAACTTGAAGTTGTCCTATTTTAGAGTATAATTTATTTAACGCTCCTTCATGATCAGATTCCTGCTTGATAGCCTTACTCCCTTTTTCAAAAACACTCGATGCATTCTCCAAAAAAAGTTGTTTCCATTGGCCAATCTGTGCAGGACTGATTTCATATTTCTGACAAAGTTCCGCTGTGCTTTGTTGTTCTTTGATCGCTTCAAGTGCTACCTTGGCTTTAAACTTGGGGCTAAATTTTCTTCTGCTTTTCATTGATTTACAAGTTAGTATATTATTTTAACTTGCTGTCTGAATTGTTGGGGTAATTATAAATGACGGTTTGGACACTCAAATTTAACCTTTTTTCTGGAATCGCTTTTTTTGTGAATTTTCGACAGGCTATGGTAATATTCAAGAGGTAATTTTTGAATTTTCTGAACATAACATACCAGAAGGGTTTGTTCCTCGTATTGAGCTTTGGTTTAACATTCCTGATGAAGAATTAGAATATCTATTAGCTAATTATCAAAAAGAAGAAATTGACAATATACGAGAAGAGTGTTCAATCATCTATGATTTTCTATATGAACAAAAAATGGAATCATACGCAGGTAATTATAAAATGTCCTTACCTCATGGAAATAGATTAATTTTAGACAGCATGAATACAGACCCTTATATGGTTATTCAAAGCCTTGAAAAAGAACATCTATACTATACAAATAAAGGGTTTAAAATTCAATCTGAAACTTTCACTGATCAGTCAGGCATGAAAAGGACCATATTGAAACATAAAGACAACAGCACTTATTATAATTGATTTAGCGCCGACAATACACCGCAAAATATATAAGGTACTTGTCTAAAATTCATTTAATGAAGTAAAAATTTTTCAGAGACACTACCCCACAAAGTAGTGTCTCTGAAAAATTTTTCGTTTCCTTTACCCACTCAAACCATATGCCTAACACAAATCTGGCCCCTTGTTAAAGTCCTACCTTCTGCTGAGGCATAAGCTTAGGCCTTACCTTTGTTGATGAAATTTGGAACTTCAACATCCAACCCCATGTTATTCAACAACTCAACGGTGAGCTCCATATAAGCCCTTACCACTGAATTTTTCTTTCCTGTTCTCAAGAAATTATGGTCCCCTAACTCTTCATCAATACTCGTTAATGCTTGGGGTATTTTAATATTAGTCATTGAGGGCAGAGCTATACAATTAGCTTCATACAATAATCGATGATCTTTATTGTCAGCCTCATACATTGTCGTAAAGATGGATACGACCTTAAGCTTAGGATTCTTGAGGTTAACAACCTCTTGAATTTCAGGCAACATCGATCGCAAACGTTCAAAGCTCTTTTCCTCAGCCCGAGTTGGGATGGCGACATAGTCAGAAGCAACCAAGGCCATCTTGGGAACCTTTGATCGACCTGGCATATTGTCTATTAAAATCAAGTCATATTCGTCACGGTATTTATCTAATACGGTGTCTAAACGATCATAAAAATCTACGTCCTTCTCCATTTTATCAATAGCGTCCCAGAATTCGTGGTATAAGCATGAGATCATATCGATCTTTGTTCTGCTGTTTTGACCTGAATGTACATACCGGTAGCAGTTTGGCTTGCCTGAAAACACATGCCCCAAATGATCCCCAACTTTGCATACAGATGTCAAATTACTCTGAGGATCCAAATCAATCATCAATACCTCTTTTTTCATGCTTGCAGCACAAATTGCCGTAGCAAGTACAGAGGTAGTTTTACCTACCCCATTTTTATTGTTGAAAAAACTTACAACCTTGGCTCTTCTCTCAAGTTCCACCCCGTAACGTTTAAAAACTGGTCGCAACCTTTCAATCACTAATGGTGTCACTGCTGCGTGTTGATTGATGATTCTATTAAGCCTACCGTTACTAAGCCCAGCAGCTTTCTCTATCGAGGCAACCGCCAACTCGGGATGGTCCTCAAAAAATTGTATAATTACATCTTTATAATTCATGTCATAATTAATAAAAATTATAGCCTAATTACAACCATCAAACTAATTTTCATCAAAAAAACTACCTTAAAGGCTATAATACTTATCCTGTATTAACGCGGTGATTATCGCATATAACTTTGAGATAACTAGGCTGTCGAAAATTCTCAAAATCCTTGTCTCCAATTTAGGCTGCCATTTGAACACCATTCATCACTTTTTGCATCACTTCCTTATCCCGAATATCTGCAACCTTTACAGTCTCAAATCCTGAAATAAGCTCAGCAATTTCATTTTCTTTTACAAAAAATAAAGGAATTGTTAGTAGGTGGTTGGTGCACATTTTCTGTGGATGGCTGCTCATTTTTGATTTGTACTTTCCAAAGACACTTTCAATGATTGCACTGCAACAAAAAGGGATGTTTTCACCAATCGTTTTGTAAGTCTCATTAAAATAGCGGCTAAGTTTTTCTCCAAATTTAACTGGTAGATCGCCTTCGAGTTCAGTCATTTTTGCGGTTAATTTTAATATGGTTGCTGGATTTATACCTTCAGTTCGACCAACAGATAATATTTCTTTGATCACTGGAGTCAATGATTTCAAATCTTTAATAAAGCATTTATGGTCTGTTATTTTGAGTAGTGCCATGGCCGCTCCGCTCCCTTCTTTGGCTACTTTTTTCAACTCAGGCACCACCTTTTGTATCCACTTTAGATACTGCCCTAATTGATGAAATCGACAATGATGTTTTATCTTAGGAGGTGCCAGATGTGCATATTCCCCACAAGCCAAATCCTTTCTAAGTTCCCCAATCCACTTTATAAAATTCTTGTAACCATCCGTGTCACTATATAGATTTTTCAGTGTCCTCGCTACTTCATGTGTTATGTCTGCCACATGAGCAAGGCCTAATAATGCAGTATCTCTAAGCAAGTTAGAGCCTTTATCGCTCAAAACATATTGAACATTCATCTTCTTGACGATTGGATTAAGTTCTTTATGAATTATCTCTGCCGACCAACCTTTTTTTGCTCCAAGATAAACTAAATGGCAATCTTCAAAACGTAAAGCTCTTTTTTGCTTAGACACTGAAACTGGTACAGCAAGGACTAAAAATAACTTCTTACCATTAAAAGAAATACTTTCATCATAAATAAGCACACAAGGTTCACCGGGAGAAAAGGGCTTGATAGCCTTCATCCCTGTTTTTTTAATCCAATAATCAAAGGTTGAATGATCTGGACATTTGCTTTCTATTTGCATTTGTTGGATGAAAATTCGGATAACGGTTTCAATATCTCGAAGGCTCATACTCGTTTCGGTATATAAAATCAAAGCTAAGGTAATGATTGTTGAACAGTAGCTATGATATTTGATTTTGGTTCCTCCAAGTGCAGATTTGTTTTTGGACTTTTCTTCTTCGTGTTTATTTCGCCAATATTCAACTCGATCCTCCAATCGCTTGATTTTTGCTTTAGAAGCTTGGCGTTGTCTTTTGGCTCTGGCTGTTGCTTTTTTCTTTCTAAAAGATTGTTTACTATTTTTATAACTCAAAGCGATATCGGTAAGGTTGAATGACGGTTTGGACACTCAAATTTAACCTTTTTTCTGATATCGCTTTTTTTGTGCATTTTCGACAGGCTAAGTTATAACCACTCACTAAAAGCACTATATCACTATCTGAGGATCATTTTGAAGGCTATTCCATTCAATCAATCATACTCTCCATATTTCATGTGATATTCATTGTTTTCAGTCACGATTCAGTATATTTGCCAACTTGTGACAAGTCTTAATCTGTATATATCTATGAGTATTGGCAAATATATAAGAGCGCTCAGACAAGAGAATGAAAAAACACTTCATCAAGTATCTATAAAAACAGACATAGACTCTCCTTTGCTCAGTAAAATTGAAAGAGGAGAGCGTTTGCCTACAAGTGAACAAATTAGTAAACTTAGTGAATTTTATGGGGTCAACAAGCCTTTGCTTGAATCAAAGTGTATTGCAGAAAAGATCCTTAAAAATCATGGTGCAAGTAAAGTAACTTATGATGCAGTGGTTATGGTGCAGGAAGTACTCCATAAATACTCGGTGAAAGAAACTGATAAATGAATAAAGATTTAAAAAACATCGTTAAAAAATTCCTCTCGTTCGATATCAACGAAGATATCGATAAATCCTCACAGTTTTTTGCTGTATCTGTAGCCTTAATAAAACTAGACATAGGCAACTTAAATTCTTCATCCCTTACGGAACACTCAGATTATAGAATAGTAAAAAACAAGTTCCCTGAGCTTGTAAGTTCATTTGAGCAGATATATAACAAGATATCATATGAAAAAAGAGGTGTAATATTTAAAGATATGAAGCTTATTGTAGAAAAAAGTGACTCATTTAGTGATGATATAATTTCTTGGAGTTATCAGTTTATGAAAAAAACGCTTGAAAAAGAAGCGTTTGGAAAATTGGGTAGAGATAAAGTCAAAATTGAAGGGAAAGATTTACTTTATACCACTCAATTCTTTACTGATAAATACATGGCAGAATATTTAGTTAATATTTTTTGTATTAAACTGAATAAGGAAAATATTGCCAAAACAACTTTTTATGACATGGCCTGTGGTGGGGGAAATTTCCTGAATTTACTTGCCAATAAATGTTTTGATTTACTTTCAAAATACAAACCTGAGTGGGATTGCGATAAAAAGGTAGGATTCATTCTTTCTGATATGCTCGTGGGATATGATTTGGATAGTAATATATCGAAAATAGCTTCAATATCGGTTTTTGTTAACCTCGCTAAATATTGTAGTATTTCAAAGATACATAGACCATACATTTTTGGAGGTAGATTTGATGACTTATTAGGATATATTGCCGAAGAGGTTCAATCAGAAACGTTGAATAACACATCTATAGAGGATTGTTTAAACAAACCACATGACCACCAGAGGTTTTTTATTACAAACCCTCCGTTTATGGGAAAACGTGATATGAGCCTTGAACTAAAAGAAAAACTAAATCAAATTTTTCCAGATTGTAATGCCGATTTGTGTGCGTCATTCATAAGTAGATCATTAGAAAGACTGAAAAATAATGATTCCCTAGCTGTTGTGATGCAAAGTAACTGGATGCATTTAAAAAGTTTCAAGAAATATCGAAAGAGAATCTTAGAGAATTATCATATAAGTGATTGTGTAGACTTAGGTACAAAAGCCTTTAAAGAAATTAATGGTGAAAAGACTAGTGTTTCTCTCTGTTTCTTTGAATTGAATAAAGGGGAAAAAACAAGATTCCAGAATTACAAATACCTATCTTATAAAGAAAAAGAAGAAGCATTGTCAAAAATAGATCCTAATAATGTATACTATGCATATCAAGAAGACTTTTTGACAAATGAAGACTTTGAAATTACTCATGAGTTAAATGATAGCTTTAAAACTTTAGACAAACTTCCTGCCTATGGTAATTTTGGTACACCAATGCAAGGTACTTCGACAGGAGATAATAAAAATTTCGTCAAATATTTTTGGGAGGTCAATGACAATGAAAAATGGAGATATGTTAGTAAGGGGGGGGGCTTCAGTAAATGGTCAGGTCTTAACTACTTCAAAGTGTTATGGGGTAAAAACGCTGAAGAAATCAAAAATAATCCCGGCAGTGCAATTCGAAATATCGACAAAATCAATGTGACCGACTTGGTTTACAGCGATACTGGAACTCTGGGATTAAATATTCGCGTACTGGAACACAATCAAGTATTCATTGCATCTGGACCAGGTATTGAAGTAAAATATGGAGATAAATACGCGCATTTAGCTTTTCTAAATTCGAGACTTGCTTCTTTTCTCTTGAAAATGAAGAATCCAAAATTTACGGTCAGCGCTGGGTATATTTCCAAAATCCCTGTGAAGGAGAAATTACTTCATTCTGAAACTTTATCTTCCTATGGCAAGCAGGCTCTATTGTTGAAACGAGAATATTTAAAAAATAAGTTGCCAAATCCAGAATTCGATGAAACGAGTAACTATGAAAACGCCCCCTCTGATGAAATAATCGAAAGATTAATTATTTCAGATTTTAAAAATGACTTTTCTAGGTTGAAATTGGCGGATAGAATAGATCAAGAAATCATCGAAAGTTTTAAGCTAAACAAAAAAGAACTTAAAAAAATTACATCAGTTGTTGGTTCCTCTCCTTTTAAGATAAAGTTTAGTCAAGATTCATCAATTAATTTAGATGATTTGGATACTAAAATTAGTAAGCTCCTCGACATCAACTGCTTATTTAAAGGTAAATCTATAAATGGATACACATATGGTACAGATAGCATAGTCGAGCACTTGAGTTATGAATTTCATATACATCCTACTAAGCTATTAAAAGTTGTATCTGATAATTTATCAAAATTACACCAGACTAAAAGAATATTCTTGATGGATTATTATCACAAGTTCCTATTGACAACCCTTAATGTAAATCGAATAAGTGATATTCCAAAAACAGAAATTTCGATAGATAAACTAATTGAGGTTTTTGAAACTGCTGTGGCTAATGATAATTATTCAGAAGACACGAGAAAGTTAGTAGAAAAATTGATATTGAAACACCATTTTAAAAGCTTTAAGAAACGTCCATTCATTACACTGGACTCAACACATGTCAAAGTAGGACATCATCAATAAATGGAAAGGTACTTAAACACATACAACAAAGTAATTTCAGATTACTTAACCCTAATTCAAGGAGAAATAGACCTTAGTAACCCTATTGAGCTTAACAGGGCTAGGTTTGATATAAGACTAGTTTTTACATGCAGCATATTCTATATACAACAGAGTGGAGAAACTTCCAAGTCTAGTGTTACTGAAAATGCAGTGTCTTGGTATTGTTCAAGATACGGTAATAAATCTTTTTTCTTTTTATCCTTAAAGACGAGCGATAAATACTTATTGCAAATTGTTGACAAACATCTTAGTCAAGCACCCCATGAACCTGTGAGTATCATATCACTTTATGAAAATCTGCTTGGACTAGAAGGAATAATTGCAAAAGAGGGAATAATTGTAAACTCGGGAAAGAATTACAGAAATAAACTGGGTAGCTATTTCACCCCACCAGAATTAGCTAGATCTTCAACCAATAAATGCTTAGGGCTGTATATTAGAAACAATTTAGACAATGATTTATCTAGCACATTATCAAACTGCAAAATTGTTGACTTTTCCTGTGGTGCAGGAATTTTTCTAATCAAAGCCATTAAAGAGATTACCACCCTATTATCTGAGAAAGGCTTCACTAAAAAAGAAATACAAAAAGTAGTGAGAGGCACTGCTCAAAACATTTACGGCTGCGACGTAGATAGAATTGCACTAGAACTCGCATTGCTTAATGTTTTGGAACAGGCTCAATCACCTGATTTATATGAGGCTATATCTCCAAACTTTACATTCGGAAATTTTTTACTCCATACAGGCAAAGAGGAAAATAACACTACAAAACTAAGGACACTTCGAGACGGCTTCATCTACCATGAACATTTAGCTCTTGACATTAATAAGTTCCCTAATTTTGACATAATCCTTGGTAACCCACCGTGGGAAAAAATACGGTTTGAAGAGAAGAAGTTTTTGGATCTCCATTCGGGTTTGCTTGAGGGAATCAACTTTAAAGGAGAGAGAAAAAAGGTTCTTACTAACCTTCAAAACTCAAACCCAGTATTTTATGAGTATATAGAAGAATTCAAAGCTCAAATAGATAACTCAAAAACTCAAATCAAAAATAATAAAGAGTTCGCCTTATCAAGTCATGGAGAATTAAACACTTATGCTCTATTTACAGAACTAGCGAGTTCTCGAATGGCCAAAAATGCTGTCGTAGGATTAATCCTCAAAAGTGCCATTGGAACCAGTCCCGCCAATAAGAAATTGTTTAATCACTTAGTAGAAAAAAAGAAAATTGACGTCTTCTCTGATTTTGTGAATAAGAAGAAAATTTTTGCAATAGATAGTAGGGAAAGGTTTTGCTTGTTAATCCTAAGTTCCACACCGAACAATGTAATTTCGGTATCAATGAACCTTCAAAATGTCTCCCAACTACACGAGGATTCTCAGTTGAAACTCAAAAAGGATGACATTTGGATTTTAAGTCCAAACACAGGGATGCTACCCAATATTAGTTCTCCTAACGAACTACGTTTACTGCTCAAAATAGGAAGGAAAAACAGCATCTTTGATAAGAGATTTCCAGAAGTAAAATTCGGAAGGATTGTCCATTTCACAAATCATTCTGATTGGATAATTAAAGGTGCTAAGCCTAATTATATACCTATATATGAAGGAAAGTTTATTCATCAATTCAATGGACGATTTGCAGGCTTCAATGGAATGTCAGATGCGTCAAAGTACAAAAGCAAGTCAATGGCTAGAGAACTTAACCAAACGGAATTAAACAATCCTGACATTATTCCAGAATCGCGCTTTTATATTGAATCAGACAAATGGGGAAAACTATCTCGTAAGTATGGTACACCAGAATACATGTTGAGTTGGAGAAGTTTAACCTCTCCTACAAATCAAAGAACTTGTATTGCGACAATTTTACCGTTCGTTCCCGCATCTCAATCTGTGCAATTTTTGACTTCCGATTTGAGAAGTTTATTACTGTTATGTGGGCTATTTAATTCATTCACTTTTGATTTCCTTGTTCGAAAAATGATAAGCGGAATAGATTTAACTCAGACAGTGATAAAACAGATTCCTGTTCCTCCTATTGATTCACTATCAAAAACTATTACTATTGAAAAGGAATCATATAAATTGAGTGAATTCATTGAACTATCAACAAGGGCATTGCTAACAGAAGACTCACGGCTTACTAAGCTAAAAACAGAGACTGTAATTAATTTTTCTAAAAACTTCAGGTCAAAAGAGTATCTGCGCTTAGCACTTGAATCTGCTATAATGTACTGCTACCAAATTAACATAGACGATGCTCAGTTGATTCTATCAGACTTTACATCAATAAATGAAAACCAGGTAGCAATAATACTAAAATATTTGACTACACACTTAAAATAAGGTAGTCGATACGCCCCGAAACACGAAACAACATTGGGTACTGTCCTAAAATGAGTTTGCACACTTTGTAGGATAGTGTCAAGCATTGAGTAAAATCCCCCCTTGATAACGATCAGAGGGGGGATGTTTTTGACTATGGTGCACAAATTTTCGGTTCGTCCGTAAACACCCTAAATCCACCACGATCAGAATAAAATTTGGTCATGGTGGATTTTGTTTTTCTTAGCATTCTAATAATAGTACAATTCATAAGTTGACAAACCTACATTTGCGTGGAAGCACCGGACTACCCCGCTGTAAATCAGTCAATTAAGAAAGTACAGGCATAGCAATCCCCTTCAAGCTTTTTACAGCTTGTTCGATCTTAAAATAAAATTCAATTAGGCTACCTTATTTTGACTTAAATAGCGGGCATTCGAAGCGAAGACCCCTGTGTAAACCATCAGCATTTGGATCTGTGGGTTTCGAGCTGTAATCTTCTTCAATGCATAGCTTTCTTTATGGTTACCAAATGCTCCCTCCATGACAGTATTTCGGGCATTAGACAAAGCTTTGACCAATGCATCTTTTTGTTTGTCAGGATCTTTCGGCTTAGGACCTTTCCTCGGAAAGCAGGTAACAATACCCTTGTTCGTGCTGGAAGTCCTGTTTTTATTATTGGCATATAGCTTATCGGCACCAGCACAATTTACCTTCCCAAAAAACTCCGTATGCTTCTGTATGGTCTTTTGATATCGGACACCTTCATGGAAGGCGCAGAAATCCATATGTTCGATATAGCTGATACCTGAAACTGAAACCATGTGGACTTTCAGACCATACTCGACGGGCTTATTTTCCTTACCTCGAACGATCGGACGAATATGTGGCTGGGCGAAGCTTACGATTCGATCGGGAATACTGGAGGGGGGATTCGTTAAGAAATGTTTTTGCTCTTTTAGTATGCGTTGGCACATATTAAAAATGACTGTTTCGCGGTCACCCAAAAGGTTAGCCTTACCATTTTCAGTCCTGATAATCAGAAATTGACCCAATAATTCCTCCAACAGGTAAACCAAGCTTCGCCTGCGTTTGAGATTTTTCTTATGGGATCTTTTCTTCTTTTTCTGATAGTTGAACTGTTTTCTTCGCTGATCATTGAACCGGCTCCGGGGCATAGGAATCTTCAGGGCTTTACACCATAACTTCATTTGATTATGAACCCAACATATTGTATCCCAGAGTAATTTGACTCTTGTCGGATTTTTGATCTTAACTTCATAACAAGTGGCATCCATTAAAATTGCTCCTACATTTTCAAGATCATCTTTGCATGAACCAAGCATCATCTGCTGAAAAAGGTCAAAATCAATATGCTCTCCAACTATCTTTTTTTACCCGAGAAACATAGCCGTGTTCTTTGATCATGTAGTTATCATCAAACTGACGAAAACAGAACATCTGCAAAGCCCAATCAGTGTTTATCCGCTCTCTAAGTTGTTTGTCTGACAGACCGTTCATGCATGAACTCAGAAAGACCAAGGCGATCATTCCCTTCTTGGAAAGATGTGCTGGCCGGCCAGTCCGATGCTCAGGATCGGGTAAAAGTGAAGCTAATTGATCAAATGGTAGTTGTTGATGAATTTGTCCAAGCTTGGAATCTTTAAAAATCCACCATCTTGGTGAAAAAGTAAATTCTTCGGGAAAAATTGAGGTTTGATGATAATTATTTGGCATCTTTAAATCAGTTTAAAAAAGAATACCTCAAAAATCGCCATTTTTGACGAGATTTGGGGTTATTTTTTGTCTTTTACTGACTTAAAATATCTGAATATCTACCAGTTAGGTGTTTTCAGATTGACCGAATTTTGTATATACAGAAACTGTAAAATAAACGCTGTCCATATTTGTTAAATTTTTAACTTACAGCATTATGGACAATTACCAAGACAAAGAACACGAGCAAAGCGCCAATTTTGAAGAGATGCGCGATTTGGCGATTAAACAACTTAAATCAGGCAAATCTCTGACAGGAGAAGGAGGCGTATTTGCTCCTTTGTTAAAACAGTTTCTTGACAGTGCATTGGAAGCTGAAATGGAGACACATCTTCAGGCGGAAAAGAAGTCAAACAAGAAAAATAAGCGCAATGGTAAGCGTAAGAAGATGGTAAAAACATCGGCAGGGGAAATAGAACTGATTACTCCGCAGGACAGGAACAACGATTTTGAGCCTGTAATTGTACCTAAACGGTCTACCATTCTTGCAGATAGCCTATCACCAAAAATCCTTGCACTATATTCAAAAGGGATGAGCCTTCGAGATATTTCGGAGTATATTCAAGAAATGTATGATTCAAAGGTGAGTGCTCAAACCCTTTCTTCAATTATTGACAAGGTTCTTCCAGAGGTTAAAGCTTGGCAGAATAGAGACCTTAAGCCTGTTTACTCTATCGTGTGGATGGATGCTATTCATTTCAAAGTAAAAGGGGAAGACGGACGAGTAACGAGCCGTGCGGTTTACAATGTTCTTGCATTGGATGAGGAGGGAAAGATGGACTTGATAGGCATGTATATCTCAGAGTCAGAGGGTGCTAAATTCTGTCTAAGTGTCTTAACTCATCTGAAAAACAGAGGGTTGAATGATATCTTGATTGCGTGTACAGATAATTTAAAGGGCTTTTCGGAAGCAATCCAAAGTATTTACCCCGATACAGAAATTCAAAAGTATATCATTCACCAGATCCGAAATTCGATCAAGTATGTGGCCTCCAAAGACCAAAAAGAGTTCATGAAAGACCTCAAGTTAGTTTACAGGGCAACAACAAGTGAATTGACTGAAAATGAACTCAATAACCTTAAAGGAAAATGGGGTGCAAAATATCCGATAGTCATTGAATCATGGGAGCGAAATTGGGACGAACTGACCAATTATTTCAAGTATGATAGCCATATTCGTAAGATGATTTACACCACCAATGCAGTTGGAAGGGTTTCATCGCCAGGCCCGTAAAATCACCAAGACCAAGAGCGCCTTCCCGAATGACGATGCCTTGCTCAAACTCATATATCTTGCCTATATGAACATCTCAAAAAAATTGACCTCTTCGGTTCAAAATTGGGCAATAACCGCCCAGCAGCTAAGAATTCATTTCGGAGACAGAATGCCATTGGATATCTAATCACCAAGAAAACAAAGTGTCAGATACAAAAATAAGAGGTGAGCAGGCATCCAAACAAGGGTATATAAATAGGCTCCTTCGTCGCCTACCCTTGCATGGAGCCAGCACACCTCTTAAAAAGTACTGAACCCTTGGCTTTCAAAAGAAATAATCTGATATTTCTTCTTTGAGTAGAAAGAGTAATTCTACCAAGAGAAACAATTTTAGGAGACAGCGTTCAGTTTACACTCCCTATATACAAAGAAAGCAGTATCAGGTAAACCCATACGCCCTACCAGTAGTCTCATTGCCCATAAAGCCCCAAGTAGTTGAGTGCTCTTTCAAGATTTCAATGTCACTTTTGTCTAATATTTCTAATTTGTATTTGTTTCCCTGGAGACGAGTGAATAGAAGTATTTTATTTACAAACCCTCCTTCATAACCAAGGTTATTTCTGGATATTGTGGTTAACTTATGACCTTTATCAGTTATTCCTTTAAGTAGTATCCTCCAATTCTTATTATCTTTTTTACCATCTCTAAATTGAACGGGATTCTCTTTATAGTTTTTACCTCCTAATTCTAAATCTATATTAACCGTATCATTTGGGTCCTCAGGGTCAACATCAAAGAAGCTAATACTTCCATCTATTTGTACACCTTTTAATTTGCCTTTTTTTGAAAGATCAAGTTGGTTCATTGAACCTCCTGTCATCTTTCTAGTCTCAATCCACATTGAATTCGTTTGAATTTCAATTTCTTCAGTATTAATAGACACCTTCTCACTAGCTCCTACTTCGACTTCATTTTTCTCAATTACTTTCTTATAGCCTTTAGGTGGTCTACTAAGCTTAACCTTGCCAAAAGCCTTTAGCAATTCATGATTGGAACCGGAAGGAACCTTAGAATATTCTTTATTAATCTTGTTCTGCTTTGCTCGATTTTCGCCCTCTGGAAGGACTACCTTATTAGCAACCAGTACATCCAGAAGCTCAGGTGAAAGCTCTTTAGCTGAAGTGTGTTTACCATCAATTATTTTATTGTAGTGATCATAAACTTCTTGAATGAATGCATCCCCCTCGCGATCTTTATTCTTTTCTACAGTTACACACACTGTAGCTTCCATGCTTTGAAACAGCCCTCTTGCGGTGAGATTAGAAGAACCTACTAATACTCGAGAATAATCAGGCCCTTCAAATGCATAGACTTTTGGATGGTAAATTACATTGTTCGGAGAATACACAATATCTGTTTCTATCCCCTCGTCCATAAGAAGTTCCAGCGCTTCTTTCGAAGTGCTATGTAGGTCTACGCCTACGAACAACTTAACTTTTCCTCCTGATTTTCGAAATTCATTCAGTTCATCTAATAAATTAGTTATTCCGCTGACACTAACAAAAGCAACAAATGCTCGAAATGATGTAAACCCTGGCTTCTTAAACGACTCTAATAATACATCTCCAGTTGTATCGCCAATACCTGGTTCAATACCTTGACCAATAAATTCTAGCTCCATTGTATTTATAAAAATAATTAGGTTAATTTTGTGTTTCGTTTTTATTAATTTACGATTTATTCTTCCTGTCGGAAGCTCTTTTTTGTATATATCATACCGACATTTATAAATAAATTCATGTCAAAAAATGTAGGTTGAAATTTCTTATCAAAATTTAACAAACTGATTCCAGAAAAAAAATTAAATGTGGTTTAATCCTCAAAATCCAAAATGATGAGTGTGTATTTATTCCAACCAATTTTAGATGATAAGGTATACTAAACCTGTAAAAGCGTAATTTATTTCGCTTTCCCTGGGTCTCATTATCAATGACCAAAAAATCCCTTAAAGTAAGCTAACCACTCCCCTACAACAGCTTCAAACTCCGACGCGCCCATCTGTCCAAGGGCTTTGTTATTTACTTTTTTGCAATGTTGAGACTCATGGTTACTTTCACTACCAATGATAATCGCAGGGTTTACTGTTTTGATTTCTTCACGCATCGAAAAGTATAAATAGGCCGTTTGTTTATCACTATCATGATCCACCCGAATCAACGGTAGCTCATAGGACTCTTCCTTACCTTCTCGTTGGTGATAATTTATCCAATCTCTCATATTCTTGGAGGTACCAGGGATAACTGCGTCCAAATAAGGTTTCTCATTGATACGAAGGGATATTCTTGTTTTGGCTTCTTTTACCCTGAGCGTACCATTCGCCAAAAGTTCTTTAATGAATTCATCCTCTTGAAGGATCGACTTGAATGATTCTAAAATTGCTTTGTGTTCCATGTTTATCAATTATCAAAAAATATTAAACTTTGATTGAGAGTGTGGAATGGATATTCCGTTGAGTTGGTATCACCAAAAATTCGTTTGAACGAACAATATTTGGATGGTTGAATTATTTCAAAAGCAAAGTAGTCCTTTAATAGAATATTTTTCATGACTTTTCACCATGAAAATAGGCTATATTGAGCAAGGATAAACCTTTTTGTAAGTCCAATCAAAGTCTTGATGACTATTGAACCCAAAAATTCCCTACCTTTACCCCAAAAACAAACCCCATGCATTTCCAACAAAACGACCCTTCATTAGAATCCCAATGGCGAGCATTGATCTTGTTCGGCAAAAACTCAGCGACCTATAAGTTCGCTTTTGCCAAAAGTCTGTTGGAGTTGATTGATCAAGAGAAAACAGTGGTCCGTTTGGAAGAATTAGCTCGACCGTTTGCAAGGAATATCACGGACCATTTGAAGGCGAGCGATAAGCAGGGGAATTCGCAGTCGAGCAAGTTTTTAAATTATTGTCGGGACTATAATCAGGGCACAATATCGGAGGAGGATCTGTTGAAGCACACCGAAAAGCTGGGTTTTGTGAATGTGGTGGATGCTTTTCAGAATGTCAATGGTGGGCAGATTCCGAATCTGTTTTATGAGAAAAACTATCAGCAGGGCAAAAAGGAGATTGTGGTTACGGATCACTTGCTAAAGCTGAAAGAATCTTTCCACTTTCAGAATTTCGGGCAGGAAACAGAGGCTCGATGGAAATTGGTGGAAACGGCCTGGAATCTGCAGATCAACCCGAACCTGTTGGAGGTGAAATATGATGAGGAGGCTTCCCTGTTTTTTCTGGAGAATAATCTAATGCGTCGAAAGGACATCACCTCGGTGCGGGATGCCCTCAATGGATATCAGAAGGGAAAGTGTTTTTATAGTTTTCAGGATATTTCCGTCAATACGGGGAGCGCAAATATTTGTGATGTGGACCATTTCCTTCCCCATATCAATAAGTTAGCGCACCAGGAGGTAGGGGCCAATATCAATGGGGTCTGGAATTTGGTATTGGCGGACCCGTCGGTGAACCGCCAGAAAAATGCGAGGGTTCCCGAACTGCGATTTTTGGAAAGGCTCTACAACCGAAATGAGTTTTATATTACCTCCAAACACCCATTGGCGGAGACGATCATCAATCAGACGGGCAATAGCCCGAAGAAAAGACAGGAATTTTTGCAAAGACAATATGATCTTGCTAAATCGCAGAGTATTGTTAGCTGGGCACCAGTTATTGAACTAATAGGAACCTTTTAGATGAGTGTTTTTCTGCAAATTTCCGACAAAGACAAGCTGTATATTGGCGAATATTTCTTCCTGATCCGTGATCGTTACCCTGTCGCTCCTGGTCATACTTTGATTATCAGCAAAACCCTCCGATCTGATTATTTTGACCTGACTGATGCCGAAAAGCAGGAGCTTAATGAGATGATTTCCGTTGCCAAAAGCTTGGTTGAAAAAGAATACAGCCCGCAGGGCTACAACATTGGAATGAACTGCGGAGAAACCGCAGGTCAAACCGTGATGCATTTCCATTGTCACCTGATCCCTCGCTACGAAGGGGATATGGATAATCCCCGTGGGGGAATCCGCCATTGTGTATCAGGGAAGGGATATTATTGATGAGGGATTAGCTATTTTGACCCCCTCCTTAAAAGCCGGGATGTGCTAATCCATACGGATTTGAAAAGTAGGTTCTGATAAGCTCAAGACACTAAAATGAGTTTACACACTTTATGGGATAGTGTCATAATATAACAAATCTACTAAATTGACATCAAACATACCATCCAACAATGCATTCTACCTTCACCCCAATAAAAAACACCATCCAAAAGCACTATAAAAGCAAGCCTCAAGCACCCTCAAAGTACCACAAAAGCACTATAAAAGCTCCCTATTAGCTTGAAATAGTTATAAAAAGCGCCCTCAAAGCTCTTGCAAAGTACAAAAAAGCCTACTCAAAGGGTGCTTAACGCCCGCTATTGTCCGTATAATAAGCAGACCGCCTCCTTGTTTCACACAAACCCTACGCTTTATGAGCCCAAAGCGCAACACCATGTACAAGCAGGAAGTCGCCAAGATCATCTTCACTCACGCCACCTCGGAATCTGCGGCAATGCAGACATTACGACGAGAGATTAGGAGCTGTAAGGAATTGCAACAAAAATTAAAAAGCCTGACCAATAAGGACAGGCTTCATTATTATAATGCGCAACAGGTGCAGTTGCTATTTGAGCATTTTGGGGTGGGGATTGATGGTTAATTTTCCACGCACCGTATGGAAAATGTTTATTGCATTGCAGAGGGCTCATCAAGCACCTTTGCGATAATTTGATAAAGTTCCTCTCGCTCGACTTTTCCACCGGCGATATTCTCGGTAAGGTTTGCCCCCTGATCACGGACAAAATCACTGATTCGGTCAGGATCAACGCCATTACCGAACCAAAAGGAAATCACAGATGCCAGCGCTACCCGCTTGTTACCATCCTGAAAACAGTGATTCTTGATCAGGCTCCAATACAAAAAAGTGCTTTTTGAGACCAGGTCAGGATAATAATCATCGTTCTGAATATGCGATAAAACCGAGTCTATCAACCCTTCATGTTCTGGTGATTTGATGCCATGTAATCCGCCGAAACGGTTAATGGAGGTCGCCTGAATTTCTAAAAGTGATGCTTTGCTTAAATAGGTGAACTTTCTCATTTAGCCAAATAATCAAAGACATCCTTGTGCTTGTCCATCATCTGCTCCGCAAAATTAACCATCTTCTTTTGCTCCTGCTCCTTATGCATCGCAATGATCTGATTTACCGCAGTACTGTTACTTACCCTGTTCGCTTTGGCGTATCGCTCAATGTACTGAACAACATCAGCATCAAGCGTAAATGATTTTCTTGACTTCATTCCGTCCATAACCTTAGATTTAATTCGTTTACCTAAAGATACGAAATCAAACACACAAAGTATGACTTAGTAATACTTTTAGGGTAAATGCGATATTTAATCACTTCATAATACAGTGAATCACCTTCACCCACGCCACCTCTGAGGCTTCAGCCTTGCAAACCCTTCGACCGGAAATCCGAAGGTGCCCAGCCCTACACCAAAAATTGAAAGACCTTTCGGCGAATGCTAACCAGCGGGTGCATTATTATAATGCGCAGCAAGTAAGGGTGTTGTTTGAGTATTTTGGGGTGGGGATTGATAGATGATATTACACCACACCGGTATAGAACGGATTCAAAGGTTCTCCTTCAATCACCTTGATTGTCTTTGGATTGATTGATTCAAATAACTTTGACCAAATACTTCTCTTAAGGATAGATACTACTTTATTGTTTTCTACTTGAGCTCCAATCCTATTACTAAAATTAAAAAACAGAAAATCCTTTATGGTAATATTTTTTGGAAACACATAGTCATCAATTGACAACTTATTATTAACCTTAGGACGAAGTGCTAATGGCATCTGCCTTTCATCATTATACCCCAACAAGACACAACATTCCATATTTTGACTTTCAAGGACTTCATTAACAATGTTTTTTCTAACTTCGACAAACAAATCATCCACTTGATACCATCCATCATCAAACTGATTCGCTACAAGAACATCCATAGGATTCACGGATTTCTTTCTCTGCTTGATGATCATCGGTAAATTCTCCTTAACATCATGTTTAACGATCCAGAAATAAGATGAGATCACACCACTAATAATCTCTAACTCAAATGATTCTTCATTTATTGTTATTTGCTGAACCCCCGCATAATTTTGTTCAAAATTCACCCATACTTTCATATTCTGATTGAGTGATTCACTCCCACAAAAGTTAATCAAACCAATCTCTTGCCCTGTTCGAGACTTACACACATAGGAACCTTGTGGATATTCAAGAATAGGGGTATTTAAACCATGTACCGTCTTTTTTCCCTTCGACAATAAGTACTTCTCCTCTAAATACCTTTCTAAAAACTGGATTGACTTCAACGACTTCAGTCCTTTACTCTCATTGCAAAGGATAATATAATCTTCCTTTGAGTCCATCCTTAAAGCAAGCACCTCATCATCAACAAATCCGTGGTTTAAGAGAATGTGGTGGTTATTAATGGAAATCATAATATTTTGCCCATCAATATATTGCCACTGTCCTATTGTAACCTCCCCATTACGAGACACCAATAGCTGCTTTTCTTTCTGAAAAATGTAAATGATCCGATCCTGGCTTTGATCGTCAAATAAAACCCATCGCTTACCTATTAAAATAGATTCTTCTGAAAGTTGCTTTGACTTATCTTTTAGGGACTTGAAAGTATTGACTATATATGACCTCATAGGAATGGTTTTAAATGATATTGCATCAAATTCTCTACCAATCCCTCTAACTTGGTCTTTGACAAGCAAAACCTAAGGCATATCCATAAAATTCTACATTCAAATCCTATAAAACACAATCATCAACGGTCATCCACGTTCAAAAACATTCACTCACAAATCGTTAGCCCTTACATTTCGGTATGTTAATCCAAACATGAACCGGAAAGTATGAATGAAGATTTAGCCAATATTGCCAAAGTAGCTGCCGTCGGAACCGTTGTTGCGGGTGGGCTATATTTTTATAAGAAAGGCAAGAAGATCCTACCGGTGGCTGATCTGAAATTTACCTACCACTTACCCCGTCTGCATTCGGTGGACTTGCAAAAGGTGGTCATTGCCGTGGATATTCAAGCCTACAATCCCCGCACGACGGCGGTGGCTTTGGGGCTTCGCCAAATCGTTGCCAACTACAATGGTGCGCCGCTGGCGTTTTCGGTGCCGCAAGGCAAGGTTCATGAGATTGCACCGACTTCTACTCAGGTGCTTCCAATCAAATTTGAAATTCCGCTTTCTAACCTCTTGGGGAAAGGGTTGAATATCTCCCAAGTTTCGACGATCCTTTCATCCCTTGCCTTTGACTTGCACTTGACCGTAAACGGTGAGCAGGTCAATCATCACTTAGCTTCTGAAGCTATGAATGGACTTTCCGGCGAGCTCGGACAGCTCGGTATCACTTCCGGTCCTCGGAATGTGGCCGACGGTCGGGCGTACAATCACCTGATTAAATCTGTTGAAAACAAAGACATTTTACTCAAGCATGGCAACGTGTTTGATACGGTCAATACTTGTATCCAAATCGTTGAGCGACACTATTTGGAAGTGGCTGATTTGGCCAAAAAACTCAAGGTGGCTAACACCCGAAATACCGCTAAAAATATTTTTGATTTTGCCTACAAACACCTGCAATACAAGCTGGACGAGGCGGGCACGGAGCAACTTCGTACCCCCGCCCGCTCCTGGCTTGATGGGCAAATTCACTTCAAGCAACGCAACGAGAAAGACGCCGGTATTGATTGCGATGACTTCTCCATTTTTTGCGGTTCCCTACTCAAATGCCTGGGCATTCCCTTTGAGTTTCGCATCACCAAATACAATGGTAAGCGCAACTTTCAGCACATATACATTTTCATTCCTGACGATCAGGATACAAGCGGTGAGATCATCATTGATCCGGTGCTTGATCGGTTCGATTATCAGGTGCCCTATTCCTATGAAC
>NZ_AP025301.1 GCF_036492425.1 Persicobacter psychrovividus | reverse complement strand
ATATTATGGGTGATTGGAGCAAAGATAATAAAGGACAAAATTGGATCTATAAAGATGGTGATTCTTCATATGAAATAATAATCGATGTGAAAGTTAAAGTTTTAAAGGGGGATCCTCGATTTATAAGTAAAAAAGGGGGCGATAATTATATTGAGGTTTCTAAAGAGCATCGTGGTTCATCTTATGTATTGGGACTTGGAGGGAATAGTGGTAAATGGAGAGGAAAGGGGCGATCTAATTTACCGCTATCTAAAGATGATCCATCTTCACATGAAACAGGTCATCTATTTGGAATAAAAGATTATTACGAAAATAATTTACCAATTGAAGGATGGGAAGGGAATATTATGGCTGAGCCTGCAATGAAGGGGAAAGTAGATCAAAGAAATATTAATGAAATGGTATCACCTATTGTTAAAAAGTTTAATGATTCCTTTACGAAAATGTTTAATGATATTTTTGGTTCTGATATTGAATATAAGTCAACGATAAAAGAAGATTTAAGATGATTAAGAAAATAGTGTTAAGTATCATAATTATTTTAAGTTATTGCTGTTCCTCATCAAGGAATGAAAAAGAAAATTTTGTTAAGGCTGATATTTCATTAAATAATTTAAGTGAAAAGGAAATATTGAGAGAACTCGGTAGTCCGACAAATATTTCGAAAATAATTGTCACTAAGAATTATAGAGGATTCGAGTATCAAGATTTTTCTATGATTACTAACGACATGGATGAGGATGATACGGTTGAAGTCATGGAATTGAGATGGACAAATGAAGTAAATAGAGTTATTTGGTTGAAGAAAAATGACAAAGTATGGACTTCTTTTGATAACCTGACTTGGAGGGGGGATTTTTTATTTTAATATCATATTTGCCCATCAGATCTTCAAGGTAGACACCTCCTTCTACATCGAAGGCCAGCGCATCGTCTCCAAGATCGGCAATAGCAGGCTCGATGCCGATCAGAAGAAAACTGCAGGCAACGGCAAGGTCAACTACAGCCAAAAAAGAGATTTGGTCTTTGATGGCTTTGTCAAAAACCTGAAATTCCTCGGTGAAGACGGTTCCTTCCTCACCCCAGGGAATTCTGGGAAGATCCCTCCTGGTCAGATTAAGCCAGGAGGTGGAAACGGCGGAGGAAATGGTGGCAGTTCTACCGAAAAATTTGCATATTACTACCACCCAGACCATCTGGGCTCTTCCTCTTTCATCACCGATGCGAGCGGAGAGGTTTACCAACATTTGGAGTATTTTGCCTATGGTGAACTGCGAAGCAATCAGCGAATGCAATTAAAAATAAATCAAAAATGAGCTAAACTTTTGTAGAGGAACACAGCAACACACATCGCACACCATTTTTATTCAATGGGAAGGAACTGGATGATGAAACAGGGCTAGCCTGTCGAAAATTCACAAAAAAAGCGATTCCAGAAAAAAGGTTAAATTTGAGTGTCCAAACCGTCATTCAACCTTACCAGAATCGCTTTGAGTTTTAAAAATAACAAACAATCTCTAAAAAAGAAAAAGTCAACAGAAAGAGCCAAACGAAAAAGGCGAAACGACAGTATCAAAATTAAAAGATATAAGGCTCGGGCTTCTTTTTGGGAAAAGAAGTACAAAGAGGAAAAGTCTAAAAACAAGTCGGAGTTTGGTGGGAAAGAAATTAAGCACCACACAAGCTGTTTTCGGCATTATTACTTTGGCTTTAATTTTACATACGAAACAGCATAGCCTTCGTGATAGTGAAGACGGTATTGCGTATTTCATTCAACAAAATGCACATATATAGTAAATGCCCTGACCATTCCGACGATTATAATTGTTAAAAAAAGCAGGAATGCAGGCCATCCGAACCATTTTCACCTGAGCGGCCATGTGTTTTGATTTGTATGAAGCATTTCATTCAACGTGGAAGAAATGTTTTTGGTACTTTGCTGTTCTTGTGTCCGTTCTGACCAGCACGTACATTACGTTTGAGGACTGTCACTTGGTTTATCTTGTGCGAAAAAAGGTTGGTCGGCAAATGTAATTTATTAAGGAACTTCACCACTCGTCAGAAGCTGAAAATTCAATATGTCCTAAGCGATAAAGGTTCTAATTTACTTAAGGCTACAGCCTTGCTGGGGCTTGATCATGTTTCGGATATCACCCATGAAGTATCAAGGACACTGAAAAATCTATATAACGATACAGATGATTACAAGAATTTCATCAAATGGGTTGGTGTAACTCAGAAAAGATTAGCGTGGGGAATATGCACATTGGCCCTCCAAAAGTAAGGCCATCATTGTAGGTTTCATCAGCTTGGCAATATGAAAAGGTTTAGAAAGGTCGGTCCTGAGCTAAAAAATGTCGCCGAAGAAAAGCAAAGGTGCGGCTTTGAGCCTCCTCCAAAATCAGTGATCATACACCTTTCATCAAGGATTTGATATCTTTGACCTCAGTGATCAAAGAATATTGTCGGTTGCAGAACGGAAGGGATAAGTCACAAAACTATTTTGAAATTAACTCAAAAAAATGGAAGAACTCGAAGGATCGGCCAACTATATTCAGAGAAAAAATCACTCATTATTTTCATAAAACCTACCAAAACGATTGGTGAAGACATCCCTTTTTGTTGCGTGCACACGAAAGCGTATTCCGGAAAGTCAATCAAATAATGAGCAGACCACCCACAGAAAATGTGCACCAACCACTTGCTGACCATTCCCTTATTTTTTGTGAAAGAAAATGAAATTGCCGAACTTGTTTCAGGATTTGACACCGTAAAAGTGGCAGAAATCAAAGATAAGGAAGCCGTGGCAAAAGCAATGATGAGCGTTCAAATGGCTGCTTAACTCGTGTACATGTTTTTTGAAAATATTCGACAGGCTAAAACAGGGCTGTATTATTATGGCGCGAGGTATTATGATGCCCAGATTGGTAGATTCTTTACCCAAGATAGGTTTGCGGAGAAATATTTAGATTTTACTCCTTATCAGTATGGGGCGAATAATCCTATTAAAATTATTGATGT
Source organism: Persicobacter psychrovividus (assembly GCF_036492425.1). Classification (NCBI taxonomy): domain Bacteria; kingdom Pseudomonadati; phylum Bacteroidota; class Cytophagia; order Cytophagales; family Persicobacteraceae; genus Persicobacter; species Persicobacter psychrovividus. The sequence continues at coordinate 63,354 of NZ_AP025301.1, read as the reverse complement.
GAATGGTGATTGGATTCATATCATTCACGATGGTAACAATTATCAATATAGAAATGGAAACCTATATAGGTATAATAAGGAGAATGGAAAGTTCGATATTGAAGATGAGTTAAAAGAAGGATCCTTTTTGACAGGAATTGTTCAAGGTTTAGATGATTTAGCTACTAAAACGCAAGTTGGAGAAGGGTTAGTTGAGTTTTTTGCCAATAGCAAAAGACATGCCTATATAGAAGAGGGAGATCGAACAGCTGAGGGAGAAGGCAATATTTCTGTGAAGGGTAACCTTCAAGGCTCAAAAATACCTACAGAAAATGGTCCACAAGTTAGTCCGTTATGGTTAGATTTAGGGCATGAGCTTGCGCATACAAAAGATTATATGGAAAACGGAGATGGTGTTTATAATATTTGGCTTGATAAAAGTAAATATCCAAATTTGAATAGGTCAGTTACTCAGAGCGAGAAGTATGCAACTCACATTGAAAACTTGATGAGGATAAGTGCGGGGTTACCTTTAAGAACCCACTATGTTATAACGGATAATGGTAGTGGTTGGGAACCATCAAGAATTATAGATATAAAAACCACAAAACATTCGATTTTTATATACAATCGTTATAATAAATTAAAAAATAATTTGCCTGCTAACTACATTTATAAAATATTACCAAAATGATAATTAGATTAATTGCTTTTTTTATTGTGTTTTTATTATGCTCTTGCTCCAATAATATGAAAATTTTAAGACAAATGGAAACGGCATATCAAACTGAGTATTATTCGATTAGCGGTTATGATTATATTCATAATAATAGAAAGATGGTCTTACAAGATTTATCAAAGTATGACCTTAATGATGTCGATTCCTTAATATTATTGGAATACCAAGACGTGCAGGATTGGTCGTTATATGAATGCAGTGTTTTTACAGATTCGTTAATAGCTTTTTATTCTAATTCTTCCACATCAGGGTTAAATAAGTTAGGTTTAAATGGTAAAAACTCTTTTAAGTATATTTTTAATAAAATAAAAGAAAACAAAATAGAAGATATACTAATGGAATCTAAGAACCCCTCTTCTATATTTAGTGGTGGGTACTATCATTTGTCAATTATTAGAAAAAAGGGTAATAGCGTTAATGTCTCAGGTTTTGTTTTTGATTATTTTATACCTAAGCCAAGACTTCGGGTTACTGACTCCTTAAAAAATTTAATTCGCCAACATTATAAGGATAAATAGTGAATGTCTTGTCCTGAAATAACTTGGCACTTATTATTAGCTTTTTCGTCTGATTGGACGCTTTGTAAATTGTACTATAATAGGTATGTGTTTTATGTTGGAACCGTAAAAAAACAAGGGGCATCAAGCCACTTTTTCCTCAATCCTGAATTTAGTATACCATTTCTGAAAGCATTTAACAAGATCATCATTGAGGACCTTAGACCTAGCCTGTCGAATATTTTCAAAAAACATGTACACGAGTTAAGCAGCCATTTGAACGCTCATCATTGCTTTTGCCACGGCTTCCTTATCTTTGATTTCTGCCACTTTTACGGTGTCAAATCCTGAAACAAGTTCGGCAATTTCATTTTCTTTCACAAAAAATAAGGGAATGGTCAGCAAGTGGTTGGTGCACATTTTCTGTGGGTGGCTGCTCATTTTTGATTTGTACTTTCCGAATACGCTTTCGATGATAGCACTGCAACAAAAAGGGATGTCTTCACCAATCGTTTTATAGGTTTTATGAAAATAATGAGTGATTTTTTCTCTGAATATAGTTGGCCGATCCCCTTCGAGTTCTTCCATTTTTTGAGTTAATTTCAAAATAGTTTTGTGACTTATCCCTTCCGTTCTGCCAACCGATAATATTTCTTTGATCACTGGGGTCAAAGATATCAAATCCTTGATGAAAGGTGTATGATCACTGATTTGGAGGAGGCTCAAAGCCGCACCTTTGCTTTCTTCGGCGACATTTTTCAGCTCAGGACCGACCTTTCTAAACCACTTTTCATATTGCCCAAGCTGATGAAACCTACAATGATGCCTTACTTTTGGAGGGGCCAAATGTGCATATTCCCCACACGCTAAATCTTTTCTGAGTTCACCAACCCATTTGATGAAATTCTTGTAATCATCTGTATCGTTATATAGATTTTTCAGTGTCCTTGATACTTCATGGGTGATATCCGAAACATGATCAAGCCCCAGCAAGGCTGTAGCCTTAAGTAAATTAGAACCTTTATCGCTTAGGACATATTGAATTTTCAGCTTCTGAACGAGTGGTTGAAGTTCCTTATAAATTACATCTGCCGACCAACCTTTTTTCGCACCAAGATAAACCAAGTGACAGTCCTCAAAACGTAATGTACGCTGCTGGTCAGAAACCGACACAGGAACGGCAAGTACCAAAAACAATTTCTTCCCGTTGAATGAAATGCTTTCATCACAAATCAAAACACATGGCCGCTCAGGTGAAAATGGTTCGATGGCCTGCATTCCTGCTTTTTTTAACCAATTATCAATCGTCGAATGGTCAGGGCATTTACTATCTATGTGCATTTGTTGAATGAAAATACGCAATACCGTCTCACTATCACGAAGGCTCATGCTGGTTTCAGTATGTAAAATTAAAGCCAAAGTAATAATGGCCGAACAGTAGCTGTGGTGCTTGATTTTTTTCCCCCCAAACTCCGACTTGTTTTTAGACTTTTCCTCTTTGTACTTCTTTTCCCAAAAGGAAGCCCGAGCCTTATACCTTTTAATTTTGATACTGTCGTTTCGCCTTTTTCGTTTAGCTCTTTCTGTTGACTTTTTCTTTTTTAGAGATTGTTTGTTATTTTTAAAACTCAAAGCGATTCTGGTAAGGTTGAATGACGGTTTGGACACTCAAATTTAACCTTTTTTCTGGAATCGCTTTTTTTGTGAATTTTCGACAGGCTACCTTAGACCTTGTCAGTAGTACCAAGTGCGCACCTTCTGGTGACCATCGCATCTGTTGTTTTTTACAAAAGCGTTTGGAAACAACATCACCAGCTTGAGTAAAACCTCTGGTTGTCCATTTATTATAAGTTTCTGTAGTTATATAACTTGCTTTTGTAAAGTCTAACTTTCCACATTTGCAGAACTAATTAGAGGAATACCAGAATCACTTTTAGGAGGTGTTTTTCCTCTATAATCAATGATGGTAGAGATTCCTTCACCAAGTTTTAATAATTTCCACTCACTACTCATAGCCCAATATTTTCAAGTTATCACCAATTCCTTTCGCTTTATATTTACTCATTATCCCGATGCTTTAAACGTTCTTGAAAAATCTCTTTTTGCCTGTCAATTTCTGCTTTTAGTTCTTCTTCAGAGGGAAGATAGGTCAGGTATTTAGAGGCGAATAATTGTTGGCTATTGTTGAGTACCGAATATTTGGCAATGGTTTGGTCGGTATCGGCACAAAGCAAAATACCCACGGTTGGGTTGTCTCCTTCATTGCGTTTCAGGTCATCGTACATTCGCACATACATGTCCAATTGCCCAATGTCTTGGTGGGTCATTTTCTCGGTTTTGATTTCTACAATCACAAAACACTTCAAGAGGTAATTATAGAACACCAGATCAATGAAGAAATCGGCCGTTTCTGTTCTTACCAATTGTTGGCGCTCCACAAAGGCAAAACCTTTTCCCAACTCCAAAAGGAAGGTCTGAATATCATCAATCAGGGCTTTTTCGAGTTCATGCTCCGTATATCCAAAGCTGGTGGGCAAATTCAGAAATTCAAGTACCGAAGGGTTTTTGATGAAATTCGCTGGCGCCAATTCGTCCCCCACAGCATTTACATCCATCTTTTCTTTCATCTCCTTTTCCACCTTTTCCTTTTCGGGAGATTGGATGAGTCGCTGATAATATTGGGTGGAGATGTTTCTGTCCAGTGTTCTAACCGACCAATTTTGCTCGAAGCTTTCTTGCAGATAATACCACCTTGCAACAGGATCTGCCACCCGCATTATTTTTCGGTTATGGCTCCAAGTCAATTGGCTACACAGTGTGTAGCTTTTTTGTAAAGTATCAGGATCTGAAGCATAGGTAAGATAGAACTGTCGGAAGTTTTTGATATTGGCGACAGAAAAACCTTTGCCAAAATCATCGGTCAGTTGTTTGGATAATTCCTTCATCAGATAACTGCCATATTTCGCTTTAGCCTTTCCTTCCTGTTCCTGTTCAACGATCCGTTTTCCGATGCTCCAATAAGCATTGACCATAGCGGTATTGACCGCAGAAACGGCTTGTGTTTTCGCTTGGGAAAGAATCGTTTTGATTTCAGTGTAAAACGAGTCCTCCCTTTGGCTCACTAAATCACTCATAACCCAACATCTTCAAGTTCTCACGAATCGCCTGATCGAGCTTTTCGGACTGCTCCATCTGCTGGAACAAATCTTTGGAAAGGGTGCCCATTTTTTCTTCAAAAGGAATGCCGTCGTCCTCCTCTTCGGCTACGCCCACATATCGACCAGGGGTCAGTACATAATCATTCTTTTGGATGTCTTCGAGGCGGGCAGATTTACAAAATCCTGCCACATCTTCATATTCGCCATCTTTGGTTTCCCCACGCCAAGCATGGTAGGTACGAGCAATTTCAGCAATATCATCGGCGGTCAATTCCTTCTGCGTACGGCTGATCATGCTCCCCATATTTCGGGCATCAATGAAGAGCGTTTCGCCTTCCCGGTTGCGGTAGTTTTGGCGGTCGTCATTGAACGTCTGCGCCTGCTTGTTCTTGGTCATGAACCACAAACAAACCGGAATCTGGGTGGTGTAGAACAACTGCCCCGGCAAGGCAATCATACAATCGACCCTATCCTTTTCGATCAACTGCTGACGGATTTCCCCTTCGCCCGAAGTGTTGGAACTCATCGAACCATTGGCCAAAACAAAGCCTGCCGTTCCGCTCACAGACAGTTTGGAAAGCATGTGCAGGATCCATCCGTAGTTGGCATTGCCCGTCGGTGGAGTGGTAAAACCTGCCCATCGGGCATCATTTTCCAGCTCATTGGCTTCTCTCCACTGACTTTGGTTGAAAGGAGGATTCGCCATGATGAAATCCGCCTTCAAATCAGGATGCTGATCTTTGAAGAAAGTATCGGCAGGCACCTCGCCCAAATTAGCGGAGATCCCACGAATGGCGAGGTTCATTTTCGCCAGCTTGTAAGTCGTTGCCGTGTATTCCTGTCCATAAACAGCAATGTCCTGGGTATTCCCCTGATGACTTTTGACAAACTTGATCGACTGCACGAACATTCCGCCCGAACCACAAGCCGGATCATAAACAATCCCCTTATAAGGCTCCAGCATCTGCGTCAAAAGGTTCACCACACTTTTAGGCGTGTAGAACTCGCCCCCGCCCTTTCCTTCCGAAGAAGCAAAACGGCCCAGGAAATATTCATAGATACGCCCGACCACATCATTCTCCTTATCGCTCAGCGTATCGATATTGTTGATCGTATCCAACAGCCCCGACAGCTTGGCAGTATCCAGCCCCAAACGACTGAAATAATTATCCGGCAAAGCACCCTGCAAACTCGGGTTTTTCTTCTCAATATTCTTCAGTGCCGTATCAATCCGCACCGCAATATCGGCCTGCTTGGCATGTGCCATCACCACTTCCCAACGGCAATCTTCCGGCAGATAAAAGATGTTTTTCATCTTGTAGAAATCGACCATCTCCAGGTACTTCTCTTTCCCCTCAGCGATCAACTCCTGACGGCGCTCCTCGAATTTATCCGAAGTAAACTTCAGGAAGATCAAACTCAATACGACGTGTTTGTACTCCGACGACTCCACCGTCCTACGAAGCTTATTGGCCGAGTCCCAAAGCTACTCTTCCATCGATATATTCTTTTTTGCTGTTGCTTTTTTAGCCATGATGTGTAAAAGTAATGGTTGCCGAAAATCCCCCATTTCGGCTATGGTGCAAGGTATGGATGCAAACTTGCATTTGCAAAGTGAAATGGAGGGGTGGTGTGAGGGGGGATTGAGATTATCCTGTAAAGGCGTAATTCATTACGTCTCACCTATTGCGATCCAAGCGCGACGCTTGAACCAAAGGAGGCCTGTAGAGACGTTATTCTTAACGTCTTCTCTCCAATCGTAGGCACCAGCTTACGACCAAAGAACCCTGCATCTCCCTTAAAAATCCAACCCTAATTGATTGGTCTTAGGTTTTGTCGCTTTCTTCCTTTTTATTGGCTTCTTTTCCTTTATTCTTTTGAGCTCTTCGATGGTCCTGCGGGCAATCGCCATCACTTCATATTGTTCCTTGTATTGCCATGAAATCGCATTGCAATAAGCGTGGACTGCGCCTTCGGTCATATCGGTGATGTGATCATGCTGAAGATGAACAGGGTTGTTCAAAAAACCTGGAGGAAATGCACGCCAATCAATGGGTTTGCTTTTAATCTCCTCAGGTGCTTCCGCATCCAGATCATGACCGCAAAACCAACATTTCCCTTTTTGCTGTTCTACGTACTGCAATCGAACTTCTCGGCGTTGATTTTTACTCAGTTGGGAGTATGGCTGAGGTAGATCGTATTTTTTCATTGCTGTATTTTTCCTTATTTGACATCGAAACCGACCAGATAAGGCTCAAGTACGGTATAAATGCTCTTTTACGGAAGAAATGTGAGGGGTATTTGGTGGGGTAGGCAAAAGGAGACTGGTGACTTGTGGTCGGTGGCTGGAGCACAAAATCTTACCAGCCACGAGTCACTGATCACCAGTCACTTTTAACAGCTTACCCTTAACTGGGTACTTAGCCCTTTATTTTAACCAATGTCCCTGTTAATTGAAGAATGGTTCTACTGGTTTTAGTGCCCTGACCATTGGCTACTCGAGACAACAAAACGTCATTAGTCGTTAATGTAAAAGTCAAATCTTCAATACCATTGGCGCCCATTTCTTTAGCGTGTTCATACATTTCATCCATGATATCTTGGTATTTCGCAGATTCTACTAAGTATGTTTTTCTACCTGCAGTAGCTGGATCATAAACTGAAATTGTCCTTGGATTAACCAAATCTTTTGCCCCTTCATCGGTTGATAGCAAAATAATATCTTTACAATATCCCTGGTAATAAGCCACATACTGCACATCACCTTTGATCTCATGATGATCAATTGTAAAACCATTATCGGTGTATGGACGATAGTCAATGTAATTAGCGCCGCTTCTATCAGTGTAAGTTAGGAACTGTGTTGGCATACAGGAAGTCATCAATAGAGAAACACCGAATAATGGTAAAAGTAACTTTTTCATTATATAAAATTTTATAGTAAGTTAAATGATAGATTGAGGTTAGGATTTTGTTTGGAGCACAAAGATAAGTGCTGCTAAGTGCAGTGTAGATTCACTTGGGGAAGTGTTTTAGAAAAAATATCGCATAATTGGCAGGCTAATGGGGGCCGTGAGGGCGTAATTCATTACGTATCACACTCCTGCTTGGTAATTGAAAAAACCGCGCGTAGATTTTATACCCCACAGCAATTGTGTACCCACAGCTAAAGCAATGGGCTATCAGCAGTCAAACCCATTGAAATGGGTTAGTTCCTCCTTTCAATTGAATATCGGACCATAATTGAACGCACCGATTCAATGGAACCACAAGGCTAACCTACTTCAGTAGGTTTAACGCTGGTAGGCCATGGTTTCAACCATGGTGTACACGACCGGTATAATCATCAAAAAAAACCGCGCACAGCGCCCGATTTTTACTATTTTAGGGCCGTGGGATACTACTGAGCATCAGTGAGTTGTGGCGTGAAACGGTACGGATTGGTAGGCAAAGGGTACAAATTGGTGCAAATCCTTGCTTGTTGTGGACCTTTTAAAATTCCGATCATGTAAATAGTCAATAAATACGTCTTTAAATCACATATATTAACCCACAGCCGACACAAATGGGAGCTTTTGGACTTCAAAATCGTCGCTTTGCTATGTATTTATCTAAAAATGGATACCAATCTGTACCTTTTAAACAAGTCTGATCTTGAGGCTCAGTTTGGGGTAGCTTTGAATAGTGATCGCATCAAAGAATCTGCAAGTCGACTGATGCAACAAGTAGAAATTCGTGAATCGGAAGAGCGCTGGGTATATAAAAACATCTTTGAAGCGTTTGCTTACGACCAGGGTAACATCAGCATCAAACTCACCGGCTTTGGGGTGCAGTGTTTTATGAACCTGAAGAATTATACGGCCTACAATCTGGATGCGATTCTGAAATTCAAGGGCAACCATACGGCTCCGATCTTTCAACTGATCCAAACGTGGAAGACCATTGTTGAGATGCCGAAACTAAGCTTGACCGACCTGCGGACCTACATTGATGCCGAGGGTGTCCGCTATGATAAATTCTTGTTCCTTCGCCGACTGATCGACGGTTCGTTGGAGGAAACCAACCAGAGCATCAATCTCAATGCAACCTACACCCTCTTCAAAACGGTCCGAAAATTCACCCACATTCAATTCCAGTTCAACAAATACCAACAGAAAGAAAACTCCGCCGAGCTACAAACGGCTCTCGACCAAGCCGATTTCACCAACAACCAGAACACGGCTATTCATAAGATGACAGGGGTTAGCCGGGTGAGTATTTCGAAGTGGCGGAATGAGCGATGATCAAAATAGTTCATCAGCTTCTCAAAACTTGGCTTTCAGCGCATAGAAGATGCCTTTGACCAGCTATCCTTACAAACATTTTGTCGTATTTCTAATGGTTTTTAATGGCTTTTATTATAATTTAAGAAGTTTGTTTTATGAAATTTAGAATTAAATAGAGGGATTTAGCGCATTTCTGTCGGGGTAGTTTGGATTTCATTAAAAAGCGCCTCAAATTCGCAGCATCCTAAGAAAAGGTTTGAAAAATACGAATTCACATATCGCCCTAATAGTGCCAACTCAAGGCCAAAACCGACGACGCTGCCAAGCGTTGAACGGGCGACGTATTATGCGCCGACGATAAAATCGGTGCGCCTCCGCCTTTAACCAGTCCTTTGCTGGTTCATTTTTAACAGGATTAAATTTTACCCTTTATTATATTTTATTGATGAAAACTGTACAGTTGAACGTACTGAATAGTACGATCATCAGAGGTACGATCTTACTTCTGATGCTTTGTGGAAATGTGAGATGTTGGGCACCGCTTTATGCGCAATCAGCACAAATGATCAGTGGTCATGTTGTTGATGAAAATGGACAAGAAATGCCTGGAGTTACCGTGATGATTAGCGGCTCTACTCAAGGTACAATCACCAACCTCGGAGGTGATTTTGAATTAACTACTGCCCTCCCTACGAATCTACACTTTTCTTTTGTGGGCTATGCTGATCAGGACCTGACAGTGAGTTCCGCAGACCAATCTTTACAAATTCAGTTAGCACCTACTGATGTAAAGTTAAATGATGTCGTCATTCTGGGATCCAGAAATGCCAACAGAGCACTCACCGAAACGCCCGTTCCGGTAGACATCATCGCCCTTGACGAAGTAACCAACTCCACGGGGCAAATGGATTTATCACAATTATTACAATTTGCTGTTCCTTCCTTTAACTCCAACCGTCAGGCGGGTTCTGATGGAAGTGACCACATTGATGCCGCTACTTTGAGGGGCATGGGTCCGGATCAGGTATTGATTTTGGTGAATGGCAAAAGAAGACATACTTCCTCCTATGTCAACCTATTGGGAACCAGAGGTAGAGGTGCGGTTGCGACCGACCTGAATACCATTCCGGTGTCCTCTATTGAAAGAATTGAAGTGCTCCGTGATGGCGCAGCCGCACAGTACGGCTCAGATGCTATTGCCGGAGTCATTAACATTGTATTGAAAAAACAAACCGGAGCAGGTAGCTTGAATGCTGGTACGGGCATCACCCAGGAAGGTGATGGCGAGAACCTGATGGTCTCCGGAAATTATGGCTGGAAAGCCGGAAAAGACGGTTTTGTAAATGCGTCGGTAGAAATTAACAAAAGAGGCATGACCGACAGAGCACCTGAAGGAGAGATGCGGGTGATCGGTGATGCGGATGTTTTGAACATCGGAACCATGTTGAATGCCGAATTTGGGGTAAGTGAGAAAACAAGCATTTACGCCTTCGGTGGATTTAATTATAGAGATGCGCTTTCAGGTGCCTGGGGAAGAGAGGCGAATGATCCTGAAAGAAATATTCTGGAAATTTACCCGAATGGTTTCGTGCCTTATTTGGCTTCTGAAGTAATCGATAACTCGCTTGCTTTTGGTGTAAATTCTGAATGGAAAGGCTGGAAGATTGACCTGGGAAATGCTTTTGGTTACAACCAATCTTCTTTTGAGATCACCAAGACTTTGAATGCTTCCTTGGGTCCTGACTCTCCTACTGCTTTCTATGCAGGTAAATTCCAGTATGCCTCCAATACTACCAACCTGGATCTTACTAAATTCTACCCTTCAGTGATGGAAGGTTTGAATATTGCTTTTGGATCTGCTTTCAGAGTGGAGAATTATCAGATTCACCAAGGCGAAGAGGCGAGTTGGAAAAACTACGGTTATGTGGACAGCGAAGGCAATGTGAAGGCTGGTGGCGCACAGGGATATCCTGGTTTCAGACCGGAGAATGAAGTGAACGAAAGCAGAAATAACATCGGTGGATATGTGGATGTTGAGCTTGATCTAACGGAGAAATTCATGATCGGTACGGCAGTTAGAGCCGAGCATTATTCTGATTTTGGCTCCACGGTGACCGGTAAAATTGTATCCAGATACAGCCCGGTAGAAATGTTGTCGATCAGAGGTGCAGTAAGTACTGGTTTCAGAGCGCCATCTTTACAGCAGGCTTACTATAACTCCACTTATACGGACTTCGTCGGTGGTGTAGCACAGGATGTGGTATTGGCGAGAAACGATTCTGAAGTGGCCAAAGCTTTGGGTATTCCGGAATTGAAAGAAGAGCAATCTCAGAACTACTCTTTGGGAATGACCTTGACGCCGGTGGAAGGCTTGACCATTACTTTGGATGGCTACCAGATCAATGTTTATGATCGTGTAGTGGTAACCGGCTATTTTGATTCTGAAGATCCGGATGTAGGACACATTTTGCAAGAGCAAGGCGTGGATCAGGTCGCTTTCTTTACCAATGCGGTAGATACGAAGACTTATGGTTTTGACTTTGTAACAACTTACACGACCAACATCGGTCAGGATAAACTGACGGCGAGTCTGGCAGTTAACCATAACGTAACGGAGGTTACGGCAGTGCATACTTCCGATCAGTTGGCGGGTAAAGAAGATATTTACTTTGGTGAAAGAGAAAGACTATTCTATGAAGGTTCAGCGCCGAAATGGAAAGGTAATGTGATGTTGAATTATCAGCATAACAAATGGTCAGCGATGATCAGAGCCAACTATTTTGGTCAGGTAACTTTGGGTACCTGGACAGGTGATGGAATGCTTGCGGTTTATGATCCTAAAACCACCACCGATATTTCATTCAGCTATCACCCGACTGATCAATGGAATTTCACATTAGGCGGATCAAACATTTTCAATGTGTATCCGGACAAGCAGGATCCTTATGAGACCGACAACGGTGGGTATTGGGATCCGGTACAAATGGGCTTCAACGGAGCTTATTGGTATTCCAAAGTGTCCTTTAATTTCTAATGTTCCAACCTCATTGTAGAAATATTTTGGCCCCGGCAGTTTTTGTCGGGGCTTTTTACTGTCCTGTAACGCGCAGATTTTAGGGTCTTACCGATCACCTGATTCAAAAAATACGCTTTAAATCAGTTGATAAGTAACTACTCAGCACCTAAAAAATTCATCCAAAAGGACACTATCCCGCGTACTGTCATAGCGTAAAGGAGTTAAACAAAAATAGTGGCTTTACATTCAGGTATGATAATTCCTTTTTTATGATATAATTGATTTTGTGAAAATCACATAACGATATCTATGACTTTGGGGTGGGAGAAATGATTTTGAATACTTTGTATATGCGCTATTGGGATAATTTACTATATTCAACCAATAAAAATAAGAGGCTAAATGGAAAGACTAAAGGAACATGGTGCAGTAACATTCAGCGAACTTAAAGACCAACAATACGGAAAAAGAGGTGAAGCAGAAAGAGAGACCTACGAGCTTGAAACAACCGTATTTTTGCTGGGTACTTTAATCAAAAATGAGCGTAAGAAACAAAAAATGACAAAGGCTCAGTTAGGAGAGAAATTAGGCGTAAAGAAAGCTCGTGTTGCCGAAATTGAGAAAGGAGAAGATGTGAGTATTTCATTATTTCTGAACGCTATGAAAGCTCTTGATTTGTCTGCTAAGATAGTCGTTGATGGGGAGTTAGAGGTCCCATTGACATAGTGTATTTGCGAGATCATAAAACTTGGTGATACTTGAGTCCTTTTATGAGCTTTTTTTAGACGCTGTTTCTCATACTCACGATGCCATTTACGGACTTGTTTGGTAAGAACCTTTAACTCATCTGCAACCTCTGCATAAGTACTGAAGCCACAGACCAGTTTTTCGATAAATAACAATCGCTCTTTTTGGGTGATTCGTTTCGTTGATTTCATAAAGAACTAAATTTTAGCAAGTTATACAGATGTGTAGATGTGTTTTAGCTCATTTCAATGGGACTTGGACTGAAATAAGTACGTGGAAAAATCGAAATTTACCTCGTACCCCAACTTTACGGATTCAAATACAAATGGCAAAAAGATAGGTAAGTGTTGAATGAAATGGGCAATACTTTTTTATCTTCACACTTTGTGAGTAACCGTCAACCTGAATGCAAATTTTAGACAATCCATTTGTACTTGACCTCCAAGAGGGGCCTATTGGTAATTATATTGATGAAATGCTTCGGGTGTTTGGGGGTAAGCACATCGACAATTATTACATTGCTGATTCAAAGAAAGTTGACCTGAAGGTTATCTACCATAATCTGCCTGATGACGTGGAAATCAGTGTCATCCGTTTTCGTTCTAAAAGGAAAATTACCCTGAAAAGGCAGCCACATTCCAATCCTAACTTTATTCATCTAAATATCATCACTTCTGGTCATTTTCTACAAAACTATTTGGAAGAGCAGGCTCAGATGCAAGAAAATTCTGATAAGATGGTTTTCTTTTATAATGGGCAGTTCTCTATTCAGGTGGAGCTTGAGGCGGGGGTATGGTACACGATGATATTTATAAAGTTTGACTACACTCAGTTTGATAAGTTATTTGTAGAGGAGCAAAGTACTTATGAAGAGTTATTTAAAGGTCAATTTCCTTTAGCGTACCATTTTGAAGTCCCTCAAAATATTGAACACTTGATTGCAGATTTCAACCATTATCTGCAAAATAACCATCGATCAAAGATGCTTGCAAAAGGTATTGAAGTGTTTGCTGACTTATCTACAGCAATTAAAACCCTGAAAAAAGCGGATCAATTGCAGGGCATTCATGAGGAAGATTATAAAACTCTGTTATCTATCAAAGCTTATTTGCTCCGACATATAGAGGACAGAATTTCAGTGGACGAAATCGCCAGCGAGTTTGGTTTGAGTTTATCCAAATTAAAGCGTGATTTCAAGATGATTTTTAATACTTCAGTAAAAAGTTATCACACAAAAATTCGGATGGAGGAAGCATATAGAAGATTAAGTTCTGGGGAATATAGCGTTTCTGGTGTAGCCTATGATTTTGGTTATCAGAACGTTTCAAAATTTTCTCAAATGTTTAAGAAAGTCAAAGGAATAAGCCCAAGTGAGCTTATCCCTTAATCATTAGTAAGCAATTGAAGAGCCCAACGGATTAATCATCTATTATTGTGATATTCCAAGTTTCTGGCTTTTGACTCGCAGGATATTCCTTGAAGGTATTTTTGAATTCCATTACATAGGTAGCGGCCCAACCAAACATGAATATATGGCGAGCATACCAATCGTGGTAGCTGTTGGTTTCTCTTGCTTTTTCAAAAGGATCCATCCTCAGGTCATACAATATCGGCGCTTTTAGTGGTTCCAGATTATAAATCCACACATCTTGGCCATAATGTTTCTGCTCCATGTAGAGAAGCTTCCATCGATCGGCGAAACGAATAGCTGAGATTTGACCGTCGTCGGTTCCGTAAATAAAGTATTTTCGTGGATTTTCTGAAGTCTCACCAGCCCAGTATGGGAGCATATTGTAGCCGTCAAGGTGTGTCTTTACCGTTTTGCCATTAGCGGTATATTTACCTGTTAGTAATTTTTCGGGTATATCTTCACCGCCAGCGGCAGCCAACAAGGTGGGTACCCAATCCAGGTGCGAGGTCATTCCATTGATTAGCTTTCCTCCTTCAATATTAAAGCGTTCAGGAAAAGTAGCCATACATGGCACCCTGAAACCTCCCTCAAAATTGGTTGTCTTTTCATTATTAAACCAGGTAACCCCTGCATCGGGCCAAGTAGCTTGATGAACACCATTATCAGTAGTAAAAATAACAATCGTATTGTCATCAACCCCCAGTTCGACCAGTTTTTTACGGAATTCCCCGACAATCCAGTCGAGTTTAAGCATGCCATCAGCATAATCGTTAAGCCCTGACTTTCCTTTCCATTTCGGCTCGATATGTGTCCAAAAGTGCATACCTGTGGTATTCATCCATGTGAACCACGGTTTACCTTCATTGGTTTTGCGTTCCATGAAATCAAAAGCCGCAGCCATGAATTCATCATCAACGGTCTCCATTCTTTTTTTGGTTAAGGGGCCTGTGTCTTTCACTGGACCATCGGCAGTGGCGCTCAGCACCCCACGGGGTTTAGGAACGCGCTCAGCTTCCTGTCCTGTGGGCCAGTCTTCATGTTCAGGTTCTTCTTCAGCGTTGAGGTGGTACAAGTTTCCATAGAACTCCTCAAATCCGTGATTGGTTGGTAAAAATTCATCTCTATCTCCAAAGTGGTTTTTGCCAAACTGCCCAGAAGAATACCCTAATGGTTCCAGCAATTCAGCAAGGGTATAATCGTCTTCCTGTATTCCTATAGAAGCACCAGGCAAGCCAACTTTGGAGAGGCCTGTTCTGATGACATGCTGTCCGGTAATCAAGGCTGAACGCCCAGCGGTACAGCTCTGTTCTGCATAATAATCGGTAAACATTACTCCCTCACGAGCAATCTTATCAATATTTGGAGTTTGATAGCCCATCATTCCATGCCCGTAGGCACTTAAATTGGGAATACCAATATCGTCTCCCATAATGATTAGAATATTGGGTTTCTGTTGAGCTATTGAAACATTAAATAAACTAAGGCTAAGTATAAAGACGGATACTAAACTTAATTTTAAGCTATTCATATTATCTGCTTTTAGTGAATTATCTGCTGAAATTTGATATAACAAATATGCAACCTTATCACTATCTCAGCACTCCCTTTTAGCCAAACGACCCATCCAAAAAGCCCATCTTTATTTTCATGAAATGATTTATTTTCCCTTAAATTTTTTCGACTGAATAGAATATAGAATACGAAAACGTAGTACACTTTCATTCGAAACGAATCCATCATCTTCAAACAGCCTTGACTGTTGCCATATATAATGTAGTTCAAACCGCCAAGCATCAGAAGACCGATAACCAAATACAGCATACCATCGCTGATTGTTAATGAATAATTCAGGCGCACTTTTTCCTATCGGAACAAAAGCCTCCCACATTACCCCAACATGATAGCCTTTTTTGGGACCTATAAATCTAAAGTTGTTGGTTCTTAAGTTGAGCATATACCGAGCCCTGAAGGATTGTTCATTATCAAGGTCATCATACATGAAATAGCGTTCTTCAAAACGAAATCTATGGCTCACATTGATTCCACTAATATTTGGCCAGTAAACCCTTATGTCTTGAAACAGGCGTACCTCATAAGTGTTGCTC
This sequence comes from Persicobacter psychrovividus, assembly GCF_036492425.1. Taxonomy (NCBI): domain Bacteria; kingdom Pseudomonadati; phylum Bacteroidota; class Cytophagia; order Cytophagales; family Persicobacteraceae; genus Persicobacter; species Persicobacter psychrovividus. The sequence goes on along the minus strand of NZ_AP025301.1, from coordinate 47,437 downwards.
AAAGAATTATCCATGGTATTAAAAGATCCTAAACCTGTTGAGAACTTGAAGTAAGGCGACAGCTTGTAATGAATGGTGGGGCGGATATAAAAGGAATTCCAATTTTGGTGTGAAATTAATCCGCGGATGCCAATATCACCACCATAAGCTAAGCGGTCATTATGGTAATAGGTCAATGTAATATCTGTCCATGTTTGATAATCTGTTCTCTTCTCATCAGCTTGCGCAACAGCGTGTTGGGGCATTTGAGCGAACAGACACAAAAAAGGCAGTGTGCTATAAATCAATATTTTAGTATAATACTTCATGGGTTTAAGTCCTTAAGGGGCCGGCCTTCATCGTTTTTAGTTTTTGAGGTGTCTTTTGCCTTTTTGCGCCAGTTGAATAGGTACTTTTTGATGGTATTAAGATTATAATGCCTGTTTTTTTTGGAGGAATACAGATGTTGCTGTAAGGCATCAAGTTCGACTGTTAAAGAGGTATTTCCTTCGGTTATTTTTCGACTTGTTGTAGGCTCTCCTGTCATGGATATTTGTAATAACCAATGGTAAAACGAGCTTATAAAATCTTTTTCATTTTTTGATTTCATTAATTGTTTGAAGGCGTATTTTTCACTTAGTAAGTGTTGTTTTCTCCACCTACTATATGCTTCCATTCTGCCTTTTATATATTTATTTAATTTAAAAACAGTGAAAGTAATGTACCATAATAACATTAGGAGTAAGGCTATGAGTGCGATTTTCAATACCCGGTCCTCAATTAACGATTCTTTCACCTGTGGAACCTCTGAGTCATGAATATTATAGCTATTGAGGGAGTCTTTCAAGTATTGCAAAGATGCCAAATCCTCATTTTTGTTAACTGTTAATTTTCTTTGGGATAATTTTTTATGATAAAATTTATTGGTGCTTGGGTTCCACCATTTTACCTCAACGGGAGGGATTGTAAATTCCCCATCTTTTTCAAGTAAATAACTATACTTATCTACCCGCTTGCCATTTACTTGCCGATCAGTTCGTTGATCAAAAAACTTTGGCGCATGGGGATAAATATTTGCAAAATCTACTTTAGCAACCGGAGCCTCATCAATAAAAGAGGGAAGGGTTCCATAAGCCCGAAGGGTAATGGTACGATCCACTACATCCCCAACTTTAAGGTTAGATAAATCTTTTGACCAATGATCACTAATCGTTAGATGGTTGGCAACAATCCACTGACCCGTTTGACCAGGGTTGGGCTTTACCTTGATTTTCAGAGGTTTGGTTTTGAGTGTAGTGGGTGTTCCCTTATATTCTCCTTCTTTAGGGATTTTGGTTTTAATCGTCAATTCCGGGAAAGTCAACTCTCCCTCACGGTATGGAAATAATATGTAATAAAACTCAAGGGTCGAATATTGTTTCCCCTTTATTTTTTTGATACCAGGAACGGTTTTACTGAAAGACTGTATAAATGCTCCTTCCACCTGAAGGTTGGCGAAAGTCAAGGGTTCCGCAAACCAAGTAGGTGAATAAGCTGTAACTTTTACTTGAATTCCCTGCTTTACAACTACCTCTTTTTTTGAAATGTGTACAGTGGCAAACTGTGCCATGACCACTTGTGTATGCCATATCAGACAAAAGAACATTAGGACTATTCTTACCATGACTGTTTCGGTTTAGGGAAGGATGGGTAATACTTTTGTTGTTGGTACTTGAATCGACGTTTTAAAAATTCGGCAGGATCAGCAGAAATTTCTCTCAACAAGATATCTTGTGAAGCGCCCATCTGAGGGAGTGGAGCATCAGAAGGTTGATCCATTTCTTCTGCTTTTCTAATGCCTGTTTCAACGATGTCCGTTACTCGGTTGCCATCTTGCGGCAATTCATCAACTTCTGTATCTGAACTTAATTCTTCATCTTCACTTTGCGCTTTACGTTCTTTTAGAGGCTCTTTTTTTTCAGGCTCCTGAAGGGAAATAGCTTGTTGTGGCTGCTGCTTTCGTAAAGAATCAATCTGTTGCAAAATGTTTTCAGTCGCCTGTAAACTTTCTTGAATAGCAACATTATCAGGGTCCATGGATGCTGACAGTAGAAAAGCCTCCTGCGCTTTTTCAAACTGACTGTCGGCTGCATATGCCAAAGCCAAATTATACAATGACTGGGCAGAAGAATCCTGACGGAAAACCTCTATTGCAGCACCGTAATCTCCGGCTTTATAATATGCTACCCCTTTATGAGGTTGGGAAATAAATTGTTCGGCGGCAGCCTCATAATCTCGGCTATCCATTAATTTTTGCGCCTGATAGTCGGCAGTATACCATAGATCATCCCAACTTAAGTCCTTATGATCACAAGAAGAGAAAAGGACAAAAAACGCACACCACTGGATCATCCATCCTTTTCTGAACCAAAAAACAAACATTAATGCTACCACCCACACCAACAAGTACCCGTTATCTTGCCATTGTTCCTCACTTAATTCACTATCAGCTATGAAGATGAGATGATTGCGAATTTCTTCAGCAAGGTCGTTCACATCGGTATTGTCCAAGGTTATAGGAGTAACATTAATTCGATTATGTTGCTGCAAGCGGAAGAGCTCTTCAGAGTTCAATTTGGAGATAACGTACGCTCCATTTTCTGTAAAGTATCTATTTTTGCTTTTGGGGACTCTACCTCCTTGAAGACTTGCTAAAGTCATCAATTCTATCTTATGATTTGTCGAATCTACATACTGTAACAGCTGATTTGCCTGCTGCTTTTCTATATTATCGGTAACGAGCAAAAGGGTTGAAGGTGCCTCAGATCGGGAAAATATCCTACTCGATAACAACAGGGCATTTTCGAGCTCTGTTCCCTGTACAGGCATTACTCCAGGGTTCAATGCAGCCAACTGATGCTTAATCAATTGATAATCTTTGCATGGGGCAATCACTGGAAATGCTAATCCTGAATAAGCAAAAAGACCTACACGTGCGCGGGGATTAGCATCAAGTAAATCCTTGATTTTAAGCTTGGCTCGCTCAAGACGATTGGGGGAGACATCTTCAACCATCATGGATAAAGACACATCCATGCCAATTAATAAAATGGCTTCACTTTTGGCTCCTGGAATTTCTTCTTTTTCCCACGCTGGACCTGCAATAGCAATAATGGACAATAAGCCAAAACCAAAAAATAAGCTCAAAGGAGCTAAAAAACTGTATTTGTTTCCTTTTTGAATAACGTACGGACGCAAATGCTTGGCAATGGCTTTTTTCCAGCTGTGTTTGGTCTTAAATCCAAAAAAAGAGAAGATAAAAACCCCAAAAAAAGGCACCAACAACCATAACCATTCTACCCTTATAAAATGGAAATGATCCCAATCAATATTTAGCCATTGTTCCATCTTTTATTTTTTTAGGTTGACCATAGAATATAAAACCCTGAACGACAGGAGTACCAGACCAATCAGCAATGCCGCGATCAAAGGATAATAATACAATGAGGTGATTGGCTTGGCCTCTTCCTCTTCAAATTCCATTGGTTCAAGTTGATCAAGGGTTGAATAAATAGCCGCCAACTGCTGTTGATCCATTGCCCTGAAATATTTACCACCCGTAATTTCACTGATTTGCTTTAGGCTTTCTTCATCAAGGTCGGTTCCAGGTAAATCCGGATTGCCGATTCCTATGGTATAAATTTTCACACTGTCAGCTTTTGCTAAATAGGCCGCATCCAAGGGAGAGATTCCTTTGCCTCCATCTCGCCCATCAGTCAACAAAAGCATGACTTTTTGCTCAAGCGTATCGCTCTCAAACATTTTCATACCAAAACCAATGGCTTTACCTATGCTGGTCATTTGGCCTGCCATGCCGACCTCTGTTTCATCAAGAAACCACCTAACCACCTTCACTTCAGTGGTGAATGGGGTTTGCAAGTAGGCTTCGGTACCAAAAAACACTAATGAAAGACGATCTCCATCTCTTTTCTCAATAAACTCGCCCATTAACCGCTTGATAGCCTCCCATCTGGAAAGTCTTTCATTATCCACTACCCAATCTCGGGTATCCATGCTATGGGAAATATCGGCTGCCACCAAAAGGCTCCTTGCGGTTTTCACTTTCATTTCTGGCTTGCCAACAATCTGTGGCTTAGCCAAAGCAAGTAGAATGCTGATCCAGGCCAAAGAGAGTCCCAGCCACTGTGCGATTGAACGACGCGCAACCCATGCACTGCGCTTCTTTTGTTTGCCTGTAGCAATTTCGAGATGTTCCATAAAAGAGATTACCACCGCATCAGAACGTTGGTGCATGGGAGGAAGTAACCAGTAAATGAAAAGAGGTAACGGAAGCAAGACCACTACCCAGGGATTCGCAAATTCAAACATGGTGATTTTTTATCCATTTAATGGCACTTTTTTTAAAATCCAAAAGGGTCTGCTGGTCAATGTTTGTATGCTTCCCCTTATAGAGTTGTTCAATGAATACACTTTGGGAAGTTGGTTCGAAGACCGGCTGTTGATGATTTCTTTTTGAAAGAAAATCAAACCATTGGTGCCCATCTAACATCCCCACCTGTTCTCTCCCATAACTCAGCACAGATACCTGTTTGAGAATAAGTGCCAGCCTAAAAATCATTTGATCTTCAGTAAAACCTCCCTGAAAAATATTTTCAATCTGGCGCACAGCTTCTCTGCGGTATTGTCTTTTTTTGTACTGTTTGATAAGCCTTAGAATTAATGATATCGCTGTTACAAATAAGCAAATCCATAATACCGACCAAGCTGGAGCATCAAAAGTGAAGGGGATGGTCGCTGGTTCCATCAAGCTCCCGATATTGATATTTTCATAATCCTGCATACACTTAGTATCTTTTTCCGAAAATTTCTTTTACCTGTTCGTCAATGCTTCTTGCGGTATTAAACTCCATCACAGGAATCCCATGCTTAGATAAAAATTCCAATTGATTGGTACGCTGTTGCTGTGTTGACCTATTGAATTTTTGTCGGATAGACTCCGAATCCTCAGCGACAATTTGCATCCTAAACCGGTCCACAAAAGGTATTTTCAATTCCGGAAGAGCAAACTCCATAGGGTCATAAATTAACGCTACAATAACATCATTATGCCTTGCCATTTTGATAAGGTATTCCTGCCCCTTTTCATCAAGGTGTTTTAAATCACTGATGACCAAAACAACATGATCATGGGTAATCATATTATTGGCTTTGAAAAGAGCTTGGTTAATGAAACCCGAGGGCGGGGAAGCATGGGTATTATTTATCAACTGTTGATTTTTTCGCACCACCACTTCAAGAAAATGCAACAAAGCCTGACGATTTCGCTTAGGCTTTATACTTTCGAATTGTTCATCATCAAATACCAATCCGCCAATTCTATCCCCAGCCTTAAGCACCTTAAAGCCTGCAATAGCGGCAATTTGGGCGGCGACAACCGATTTCATTGAGCCCTCGGAGGCGAAGAACATGGAGGAAGATTGATCAAGCACCACCAAGGCAGGCCGTTCCTTTTCTTCATGAAACACCTTGGTATGTGCTGTTTTAGTGCGTGCGGTTACCTTCCAGTCGATCGTCCTGATATCATCACCTGCCACATATTGTCTAACCTCTGCAAAGTCAAGTCCACGCCCTCTTAATTTAGAGGCGTGCTGTCCTGCCAAAATACTGAAGACCGCCTGTTGGGGTAATAGACTAAATGCAGTGGACGAATACTCTAACCTTAATAAATCAATCAGCTCAACAGCTACTTCTTTGGGAATATCCATTAGGGTAGGATTATATTACGGCAACAACTTGAAGGATTTCATCAATCACCTGATCGGTATCCACTCGGTGCGCACTTGCTTCATAACTTAAAATCATCCGGTGTCTTAAAACCTCTTTGATGACTTCACGCACATCATTGGGCGTAACGTACTGCCGCCCTCTAAGCCATGCGACGGCTCTGGCGCATTTATCCAAAGCAATCGTCCCTCTTGGGCTGGCGCCAAAATCTATCCACTTGGCAAGTTGTTCGCTGTATTTTTCTGGTCTTCGGGTGGCAAAGACCAAGTCTACCATGTATTGTTCGACTGCTTCAGATACCTCGATGGCTTGAATCTCTTTACGTGCGTTAAAGATCAATTGCTGTTCAAAGGGTTCTTCTGTTTGAACCGCTCCTTTTGCCTCATTGCGTACCAATCTTAACAATTGTTTTTCTGATTCAGGATTTGGATAATCAATAATAACCTTCATTAAGAAACGATCCATCTGCGCCTCAGGAAGCGGATAGGTGCCTTCTTGATCTACCGGATTCTGTGTTGCCATCACCATAAAAAGTGGTTGCATCTCATATGTTTTTCCAGATACGGTGGTTTGCCGTTCTTCCATTGCCTCAAGCAGGGCAGCCTGTACCTTTGCTGGCGCTCTATTGATCTCATCGGCTAAGATAAGATTGGCGAATATCGGTCCTTGCTTAAATGTAAAGGCCTGCTCGGCATCTGGTTGATAAATCTCCGTGCCCGTAATATCAGAGGGCAGTAAATCGGGAGTAAATTGAATACGAGATAAGCTCACTTTTAGCTCTTTGGATAGACTCTTTACTGCCCGAGTCTTGGCAAGACCCGGGAGCCCTTCCAACAGTAGGTTCCCATCGGCCAAAAGAGCGACCATAATTTTTTCCACTATCGCTTCCTGCCCAATGATTGACTGGTTGATTCGACTGATAATGGTTTGAACTTGTTTAAGAGATGAACTCATATGATATTTATAGTTAGGCTAATGCTTATTGTTTTTTGTGATTGGAGGGCTTGCTGGTGTAAAAGAACTATTGTTCGAAAGGGTAAATTACACGCCAGTCTTTGGCCATATCAATGACTGTCCAGTTGTGTTTTTTCGCCTCATCCAATCCTTTATCCAGTTTGCCAATCGATGAATTCCGGTCATATGCCCATTCTCGTTTACCATCAGTATGATGGAGGTAAAGCATAAATCGACTGCCTTCACCCGCTGCCGTGTATTGCATCATTTGCAAATCTCCATCTGAATTCCCCGAAGCGAATACGGGGCGTTTGCCAATAAATTTGTGAATACCAACAGGCTTGCCCTCCTTATCATCAATAAAATCAATCTTAGCTACCTTATTGATAACTACTCGCCCTTGGCTTTCTTCAAATTTACTTGCCATGCTGCTCCCAACCACCTGATAAGAAGGGATGCCATAAACATCTGTTACCCACGCTCGCATAAAGTCCACGCCACCGCCAGAAACAATAAAAACCTGAAAATCCTTCGAACGAAGAAACTGCATCAACTCAAGCATCGGCTGATAAACCAACTCTGTGTAAGGCTGATTAAACCTTGGGTGCTTGCTGAATTTCATCCATTTTTTTACTTCCTGATTGAACGCTGTTGTTGTTATGCCGGCGTGGGTAGCCATCAACAGTTTAAACAAATCCTTATGCTCCAAAGAGAGCAAGGTAGGGATATCATCTTCCAAAACGGCTTTAAAAGGTTGCTCTTCTTTCCATTCTGGGTGTTGTCCAGCCATTGCTTTCACCCTATCAATGGTAAAAAGCAATTGAAAATACATCGGTTGCTCCGACCACAAATTCCCATCGTTATCAAAGGTAGCAATCCGGTCCTCAATGGCTATAAAGTCCTGATGTTCAGGGTCGGTTGCCCGATCTACAAAATCAATGATAGCCGACTTGGTTTTTCCTTCATTCCAGGAAGGTAGCGGGTCGGTCTGTGTAAGATCGTTGCGGTTTGCGGCGTCGTCTGAGCACCCGACCAATAGATAAAATATACAGCAGACGATGGAATGATAGCAAATGGACTTTTTCATATTGATATCTGGGGGGATGATTTTTTGAGTGAAACTACAAATTCCCAACAAGGAAATGTTTTATTAGATAGGATAATCTAATAGTGTGATTTGGGATAAAAAGGCGCAGAAATAACCGAATTGGGACAAAAGAAAAGGCTAATTCCAGAAGGAGGTAGCCTTTTCTATTTTCATTTATTTTTGCTCTAAAGCTTTCAAACGCATCTCTAATTGCAGGTTTTTACCTGTTATGCCACTGGCATTAAGGTAAGAGCCTTCCTGAAAAGGGTAATCGGGAATACTTCCCATAAAATCTGCAATCTTCTCTTGTATTGGAACAAACAGCCACATGTTATCGGCATACCATTTTAAGTACATCGAAGACTCCTTGTCCATTGTCTCATAGGGGTCAGCACGCAAATGCGTAATGATTGGCCAGTTTGGTGTAAGTCTTTGGGTAGTTGAAATATCGCCTTCCATTGTAGCAAAGGTAGCTTTGAAGTCTCCCCAGCGCACAGCATTCAACTCCCCATTTGCTGAGAAATAAAAAATCGTTTCCCGAGGACCTTTTTCCTGTTCTCCTTTGAGATAAGGTAAGAAGTTATGCCCATCCAGGTGAACTTTAAAATCCTTGCCATTGGCACGATATCCTTTCTTAAGTTTATCAACAATCTTTGGCTCACCAACTGCAGCCATAAGGGTCGGAATCCAATCCTCATGCGACATGATCTCATTAAATATCGTTCCGGGCTCAATCACCCCCGGCCAGCGGACCAATTGTGGAACACGGAAGCCACCTTCGTTGGTTGTTCCCTTTTCCCCATGGAAAGGAGAGGTTCCCCCATCGGGCCAGGATACTTTTTCAGCACCATTATCAGTTGAATAAATAACGATGGTGTTTTCTGCAATACCCAGCTGATCAAGTTTATCCAATAGTTTTCCGACTTGATCGTCATGGTCGAGCATACCATCAGCATAAAGACCAACCCCAGATTTACCCTTCCATTGATCTGATAGGTGCGTCCAAACATGCATACGTGTGGAGTTGTGCCAGATAAAAAATGGCTTCCCCTCATCATGTGCATTTTCCATAAAATCAATCGTGGCATCCAAAAACTCATTGTCAGCCGTTTCCATTCGTTTTTTAGTCAATGGGCCCGTATCTTGTACAGGTCCATCAGCAGTGGACTTAATCACTCCACGCGGTCCGTACTTTTTCTTAAAAGCAGGGTCCTTAGGGTAGTAATAAGTCTCAGGCTCTTCCTCAGCATTGAGGTGATAAAGATTACCATAAAATTGATCAAATCCGTGAGCAGTAGGTAAATGTTTATCCCTATCGCCAAAGTGATTTTTACCATGTTGAGCCGTCACATAGCCTTGCTCTTTCAGTAAATCAGCAATCGTTGGTGTCCAATCAGGAATACCATGTGAGGAACCAGGCATTCCGATCGTTAACATTCCGGTACGGAAAGGATGTTGACCCATTGCAAAAGCGGCGCGTCCAGCCGTACAGCTTTGTTGAGCATAATGATCGGTAAAAAAGGCACCTTCCTTGGCTAATCGATCGATGTTTGGCGTTTTGTAGCCCATCACGCCATGATTGTAAGTACTAATATTGTGAATGCCAATATCGTCCCCCCAAATCACCAGGATATTGGGCTTCTTTTGAGCGCTTACCTGAAAAGTCATCAGGGTAGCTGCCCATAAGGTTAAAAATGAAAATAGGTTTTTCATTGTGTAAAAGGTTTGGTTTGTTCGGTTGTAAAATATCTTGATCTGATAAAAAAATAGCTCATTTTGCCATTACTATCATACAGACTTAATATGCTTGATTATTATCAGTATTATTGTTATTGATGCCCACTGTGTGGGCAAAAACTGATGGCAGAGATGCTGACGAATAAAAATATTTATGTTTTTATAAATCAAATCAGGATTTCTCTTACCTCTAAGGATTTAGACTATTTAGGGAATGAATACAGACTAATTAAGGAGAGGGTATAAAGGGTTAATGTTAGTTATTGGGCTTAAATTAAAATCTAATTATAAAAATAGCAATCTTTTGCATTATTATTTATAAGAGCACTAACCATGAGTGATGTCTGCATTGATAGCATCAGTTATGCGGTTAATGATCGATTCTGAAATGTTGAAGCCGTATATATCACGCATTTACTCTTCAATATCAGAAACGCCCCCCTTATCATACAGGGATACAATCACATTTTCTACTCCTTCGGCAGTAGATTTCGTTTGGGGACTACCAAGGGATTAAAGGGGCTGTCACCACCAATTAAAAGTACCACCTACCAATCGAAATGGTAACGATAAACACCCAAAAAGAGCCCATTCTGCGGTCATACCGCAGACCGGATGAGCCATCGGAAAATTGCCCTAAAGCTCTAAATAAGCCGTAAGACGTTCAAAAAAATTTGGTATAATGTGAGTTGTTGGAGAAGTCACATCCGAATTTTACTTCGGCAATGCGGGCTTATTCTTCTGAGGCACCAAGTTATGATCCACCCAACAGGACAGCAATCAAAATGGCTAAAGTATTACAGGGTCGAACCTTGCCTTTCCTGCAAAGGTCTCCTATTTCAGGTTGGCATTGTTTTACCCAATCAACTCAAGTCCCTTGGCATAGACCACATCTTTGTCGATTGTTCCTACCCCACCCTTCTGTTCTTTTCAGCATGCTTCAAAAGCCCACGCAAATAGGAGGAGTGAACAGGATTTTAGTCCTCTCCCACTGCCATTAAATTAAGGGTTTAAGGGGAATCAATCCCGAATTTTACCGCGTACACAGGTATACTCTATGATGTCTTATACAACAATTCAAATAACTTATAAAGCTCCATTCAAATCAGCATTATACTGAACGTAAAAAGTTACGTCGCTACAGCGATATCTCTCTTAATTTAACAGCGAGCGTAATCTACCCCCCATTGCGGAACAAGCTTCCATGCTGATCAACGATTCTCCACCCGATTCAACAAGGATCGGATTTCAGCCATTTGCTCTCGCAGCATCACCTTAATGTCTTCCTTTTCTTCAGAGGAGCAAGCGTTCAGCTGTCGGGCAAACTTCTTGGAAGTCGATAGTTTCGAGTAGGCCTTGAACTTGGTGGAAAGGATATCTGCGATAGTTTTCTCCCTCGGTTCTTCGGTGGCATTGGTACTTTCTTTATCTCCAAATTCTGCCATCCAATCCTGTAAGTTCACCTGCTCTCCATTAGACAAGCGGACTCCCAACTTTTGCAGATCCCCTTTTTTGACTTTCAGCAAATTTTCATAAACAGGGTCTTCAGATTTATTTTCATCCTGCGGCATGATCAGCAGTTCTTTCCATTCCCGTTGCGCTTTGCCAATATATTCCAGTGCCTGGTAAATATTGCGGTCCACCTCAAGCGTACGTTTAGAAACTCCCATGCTTTCGGCCAACTGTTGGGTAGTTTTTTGTCCCTGCCCTTTTGCCAATCGCATTCCTCTGAGGAAAGATGCCATTAATGGGGTAATGTTCCGGCGGCCCAACTGATTATCGGCCATCCATCGCAGGGCATCGTCTCGATCATTGAGATCAGTGATTTCTCGGAAAGGCACGAGGTTCATGCCCAATTCCTTAGCGATTTTCAGTCGGTGGTGCCCATCAATGACATATTTCTCATCGCCAGTATTCCACACCTTAATCGGGTCAAAAACCTCCCCGTCTTTCTTGATCGCCTGTTTCAGATTATTGAATTCCGTATCAGAAAGGGGATGAATGAAATCCTCAAACACCCGCAAGGTAGTGAGTGCCGTAGGAGGAATTTTTGTCTTATCAATTTTTGGCAGGGCATCAGCCAATGTTCGTTTGGCATTCCCCGTCGGTTCTTTTCTTTTAACTACTCTGGCCATTTGACTTTACTTTAAGGTTTCCTGCAACTCTTCAAACAATTCCATATAATCCTCATAGGCATTCAGGCACGTGGCCTTCTCTCCTTTCATCTCCGGGTGCAGTCCTGCTTTAATTTCCTTGCCAAAGCTCACCGGGTCACGGTCATGCTTCATGGCCTTTTTAATTCCGGACAAATCACGGACAAACCGCTCAAACACATAAATATTCAACTCTTCCAGTCGGACAGTCAAATCATAAACAGCCTCCTTATCTTCCTTCTTGCTATTGGCAATCCGATTGAAAAAGGCACCTTTGATTTTCAGCTTGGGATTATCTTTGTGAATCGTGTTGATGTAGTTATAAGAATCCACTAAACCATGAATAGAAAACCGGCTCGCATCCAAAGGCAGATAAACATTCTCGGCGCCCAAAAGCGGGGCATAAGAAAAGATCGTATCCAGGTCAGGGCGCATATCCATCACAATGATATCGTAATCACGGTTAACCGATTTGATAAGCGTATCAAAACATTTGGATTTCTGCAATGGTGAAAGCCCAATCCCCTCCTTCAGCAGGTTCGTCAACTCCCCATAATTGGGCAACAGGTGGTAGTTCTCCAAGTCCTCGATTGGCTGAACCAATGCCTCTTCGAATTTGCTGTTATCAATCAAAACATCCATCAATGACGGAATGGACTCCTCTCCTTCTTCCAGATCATATCGACTGATGCCATAAGCAGCTAAAGCATTGTTTTGATAATCGGCATCGATCAGCAACACCTTTTTGCCCGAATAGGCAAAAGCGCTACACATCGAAATCGCCGTGGTCGTTTTCCCTACCCCTCCTTTCTGATTCCAGAAAGCAATCACTTTTGCCGGTGGATTCAACAAGTCCATTAGCTTCTCCTCCGTTAGACCGTAATTCATCTCAAAATATGGGTACAGCTGTCGGTATAGCTTCTCTGACAAAACTTGATCGTGGTTGATCACCTGATTCAAAGTATTACGACTAACATCAGCTTGCTCCTTGATCTCAGACAAATTAAGAATCTTTTTCTTGCTTCGAATCCACTTACTCAAAGCGACATTTAAGTTCTTCATCATTTTTAGGGGTAGTGCGCAGATTCTGCGCAATGAGTACTAAATCGTAACAAATATACCACCCTAAAAATGTAAAACAATTTAAATTATTACTTTTTTGTAATAAAATTTGCGAACGTGCGCAGATTCTGCGCACTATTGTGTCTTTTTTTGTTAAAAACCAGAGAAAACACTCTTCTTCGCAGGCTTCGCTTTAGGTGTTGAGTGCAATTCAGCGAGTCGCATCTGAATATATAATTTAGGATCGGCATTCATAAAAAATCGCTTTTCATATTCGGTGCCTTGTCGGTTGATCATAAAAGTTCCGAACTTGATCCAATCAGACTTTTGAAGCTCCCGCTCACCAACCCTCTCCAACAACCTGCGACGATCTACCCCACTGTAATTCGCGTTGAGCCATTCCAAGAAATCATCCAGCAAACTGACATTCTCATTGGCCATTTCGCAATAGGGTACTCGGATATTTTTGAACTCTTCCCCATACTCAGCCTTTAGTTTTTCAACCAATTGCTCTTCTTGCTGCTTTTCCGATTTAGCTATTTCTGCTTTCTTTTTCGATTGGGTCTGCTTGGCTACTTTCTGGTACTGTTCATCAAAGTTCGGGTCCTTCATTAACTTTGACTTATAAGCCGATGGATTTTTTACCGATTTTTGCTGTTCCACATACTGATTCGCATATTCTTCTTTAGACAGTATTTCTTGATGAGGAATATCAATCGTTTTTGTCGGTGGGGTAGGAGCGGCCGCCTGAATGCTTTGTCCCTTTTGCACACTTACATTCACCACATCCTCTTCCTCAATATTGGCTTGATTCAGTCGGATCTTAAATTTGATCGAAGTAACAGAACGTCCCTGTCGAATTTTTTCATATTCAATATAAATATCACTGTGCTTATTGATTTCCCGCTGAGCAACTTTCAAAATCTTGGCATTAAAATCACGAAATTCCGGGTACAAGGTATTGAGCTTATTTTCTTCATGATCCTGCTGCAACCGGCGTCTTCCGGCAGCAGTATCTTCATAACCCCGCAAGACCCCCAAACGTTCCCGCAAAAACAACAGCGTTTCCTCTCTTTCTTTCAGTCGCACATATTGCTTGCAAAGCTCATAAACCTTAAAAGAATAACTGCTTTCAAACTTGGAAATAGACTTGACCAGGTACTTGGTGAAATTTCCGGTAAGGTTAAGCAAGAGGTCTCTTGCATTTTCAACAAACCGCACTTTGACTGTCTTGGCAACATCATCACCGGCCGCCTGCAAAAAAGGGACTGACTCCCATAGACCATTATCCTGCTGAATGAAGATACTCAAGGCTGACATTTCCCGAAGCGCATCCTTGACAATCTGATACTGGCTCCCCCCTTTTTTTGTTTTGGTATCAAATAAATCAAGATAGGGGATATGAATCCATTCAAATTTTTCCTGATCCGGTCGAAGCATCCCAAAAGCAATCGACATGATTCGTTGCTGAATCACCGAAAAGTGATTTTTACTTTCAATCAATTTATTCGACTTTACAATGACCAAATCAAGGTATTCCTGCTTCATGCTTTTTTAACTTAGTGGAAAAATTTGCCAAGCGAAAAAGTGGAAAGACGAATAACACTTTTTCATTTTTGACAATTTTATCAAAATTGAATTTTATCAAAAAATCAAAAATTTCATTAATGAACTTTTTTTGTTTACAGACCTAAGTTTCGGCAAATCTTTCCACACTTACAAAATATGATACTGTTTTTTTTAACAACTATTTCCCTTATCATAATCAAAAGGCTGTAATTCAGATCTTTATATGTGAATTTGTTAATTTTGAGGCAAATCTTTCCACTTATTATGGCAGAAGCATCCACCTTATTGAAAACAGGTGATTCTTATTCGGCAAATCCTTCCACCTTAGTTGGCACAAGCGTCCACGTTTAGATCTCTTTGTACTTTAAGAGCATGAATCATACGCAAAACACTGAATAACAGTACATTATTCGTATTTGAAATATAAATAAACTAAACGGCAAATTTTTCCACATTTCGGCAAATCTTTCCACCTATATGGCAGAAGCGTCCACATTAGTTGGCAGAAGCGTCCACGTTAATAGGCAGAAGCGTCCACATTAGTTGGCAGAAGCGTCCACGTTAATAGGCAGAAGCGTCCACATTAAGCTTCGGGGCGCTATGATATACAGTGAGTTACGGCCTCCGAAAACAGTAAAACAATAAAACATATAAAACAACAAAACAGAAGGTCGTTGAATTATTGATTTTTATTGAATGTAGGGTTAAGGTAGGGGGGTATGAAGTTTCTCTTCAACCGATGCAATAAAATCACGGGGCTTAATAGAGAGGCCATCACAAATTTTAAAAATGTTTTCAAGATTTGGTAAGCGCAAGCCTTTTTCAACCTTGAAAATATAGCTACTGGGAAAATTGCAGATGTCTGACAGCTCACGCTGTGAATAGCCTTTTTGTTCTCTGAAAAATTTTACTTGAAGAGCGACAACGTCTTTTAGTTCCATATTGCATGTTTTAAAAAATAAATATAGAAGATCTATCGGCCTACCGTGGAACCTTTTTGTGTTTCACGTGTGATCTTAGATGTATCATTATTTATTTTTATGGAATTAAATTTAAAAACCATTCGTTTGAACCAGATCGCTATAAATCCACTCAACCCTCGTGAGCTGGATCACTCCTCAGAAACCGATCGTTCGCAATACAGCTTGATCGCAAGAACCATGGATGAGGAGTATGCTAATGAACTTCTGATAAGTATGCAGCAGCAAGTGCTTTGGGTAAATCAAATCGTTGTGGTTGACACGGATTTGTTTTGTGCGGTACATAAAAATCCTGCCGAGGATTTGTCAAGCTTCGATTATGTGGTCCTGGAAGGCAATACCAGGGTATGTTGTCTGAAAAGTGGGAGAATCAATGACATTTACCCAACAAGCTCGATTCCGGTTGTTTGTATTGAATTTAAGGAAGGTGTAAGTAAAGAACGTTTACGAGATGACTTTCTTAAAATTCAAGGTATTTGCAATGTTTCGGCTGCAAAAGAATGGCGGGATCTTGCAAAGGTTCGACACATTTATCAAATGTATAGCAATAAACGGAATTTGGGGTATAAGCTCGAAGATGCAATACAATCCGTCGCCAATGTGCTTGGCCTAACGACCGACACGGTTACCGGCATGCTTCGCTCTTATAACATTTTGGAGTGTATTGGTTTGGTAAACAATAAATCGATGGAACAGAATTGGATGTTACTCGATATTTTTCCACAAAGTGGGTATGCTCGTGAGGTATTGGGAATCAGCCACCATTTTACCTACGCTAGGTTTTTGGTTGCGGAATCCTTTCTACTAATAAAGGAAATTTTGGATATGGGCATGGATCAGGGACTTGAGATCCGGAAAATGCGTGATTATATGCATCGATTTTTTGAGGTTAATCAATGTTTGGGAATGGATCGGGAAGTGGTATTAGCTCAACTTTATAATGTAACCGAGGATAATTTGCATATCGGAAGTTTCATGCAACGGTTTATGGACTATGAGTGTGATAATGAGATTTGCTGGATTCGTAGAATCTCTAAGTTGATTCGTGATTTTCCGAAAATATCGGATGAACAAGAGTACTCAGAGGAGGTCTTTGAGAAACTTGATAGTCTGATTTTGGCTGCTCAACGGGTGAAGGAGCGGCTGAGTGCGTGATTTATACATGGGTGCTTTGTTGGTGGTTCTTCCCAAAATCACATAATTTCTTTGTTTCTATTGCGATGAAAATTTTTAAAAGAGTAATTGCTTAATAAACTAAGCTAAATTTTGTTATTTTGCCTTAAAAATAAGGCAAAATAATGGATAAACTGCATAGGACCTTTCGTAATATCATTAATAGTACTGACCTGAGTTTCCAAAGGAAGTTTGATATCAATTGGAAAAACAGGATGACGGCCATTATTGGGGCACGTGGGGTAGGGAAAACAACTTGGATTTTACAACAGATCAAACAGCGATTTCCTAATTTGGAGCAGGTGTTGTTTGCGTCGCTTGATGATCTAATATTTTCGAGTCGGACGTTGGTTGATGTTGTGGATGAATTTTATGCCTATGGCGGTCGTTTCTTGTTTTTGGATGAAGTTCACAAATATGCTAACTGGTCGCAGGAACTGAAGAATATTTATGACAGCTACCCTGACCTCAAGGTAGTCTTTACCAGTTCGTCCATTCTCAACATTTACAAAGGGGAGTACGACCTGAGCAGGCGAGTGATTCAATATCAAATGGATGGAATGACTTTTCAGGAGTTTCTTGAGTTGAAGTATCAAATTAAATCTCCAGCCTTAACCTTTGAACAAATTCTGGATCATGAGTATGAGGTTCAGCTTGCTGAAATTGGCGAAGAGAAGGTGCTGTCTTACTTCCACGAATATTTGTCTGAGGGATATTATCCGTTTACCATTGAGCCTAACTTTCATTTCCGACTGAAAAAAGCACTTGAGCAGGTTATCGATATTGATCTTTTAAAGATTGAATCCATGACCTTGGCTAAGGGGCAAAAGATCAAGAAGGTTTTGGCGATTATAGCGGACATGGTTCCGTACAAGCCCAACATTTCTGCATTGTCAAAGAAAATCAATATTCACCGGGATGAAATATCGCTTGCATTTCACTTGTTGGAACGGGCACGAATATTAAATCTTCTGATTGCCGATACCAAAGGCTTTAATGTGCTACCAAAGCCAGAAAAGATTTATTTTGAAAACACTAATCTGGCGTATGCACTAAGTAGTGAGCCTGAAATAGGTAATGTGCGGGAAACCTTTTTTCTTAATGCGATGAAGAATGCTGGCTTAGCGGTGAATGAATCTAAAAAATCAGACTTTTTGGTAAGCAGAAAATGGACCTTTGAAATTGGCGGTAGAAACAAGACGCTGCAACAAATCAAAGGCTTGGAGAATACTTTTATTGTTCAAGACGGTATCACACGGGGAGCTTTACAAGCATTACCACTTTGGGCTTTTGGCTTCTTGTCAAATACTTTTTTGAAGGAGAGTTAGTTGATTATAGCTCAAATATTATCTTTTTATGCAATTATAGTGCATATAGTTAATATTTGAGCTTTTTTTCGTGCTAATCTAAAGATGTAGCATCTATCCATTTAGCTCTATAAAGAATTAGACTAAACATTCGAAAAAAATTAATCGAAACTGCTACTTTCAGCCCCCACCCGTGTTGTTGTTTTCTTACTTTAATTGTTTTATATGTTTTAGGGATTTTTGATAGGCCCTAAATCAGCCCTGAGAAGCTGTCATAGCCGTTTTTTGAGGGGTAAATTTCTCCTTATCCCTAGAAATAGTATCCATGCCCCTAGAAATAGTATCCTATCTCCTACTAATAGTATCCATATCCCTAGAAATAGTATCCAACCTCCTAGAAATAGTATCTATATCCCTACTTATTGGTAACTTTGGTTTTTAATCCCTAGAAATAGTATCCAAACAACCAACATTTGCTGTTACCCCTACTATTTAGTAACTTCATAAAGCTGTCAGGTCTAATTAGGCTGAAAATGTCACTTTAAGTTTGAATTATAACGTGTACATTTTGGTAATTTTCTGATAAACAAATGTTTTAAGGTTGCTGTAAAGGTGAGCAGTGTATTAAGGCTCCTAGTTTGATCGATTAAATAGGTGCTTATGTGCCTTTTTTTACCGATACAAAGTTACTAATTAGTAGGAGTTGTAGGCCTTAAGATATTAATTAGTAGTGTGTTATAAATAATTGAGTATGAGTATAATCCCGTCAGAGTACAAGAATTATCGAATTGTAAAAGGAAACAAGTTGGTCAATGCGAAGGAGAAACTTACCGCTGTTCAGCATCGGATTATTGCCCTAATGTCTGCCAAGATTACAAAAGAGGATACCAATTTCAATGAGGTTGAGATCAAGATAAAGCACATTTTGGGCATTGCCGCAGGAGAAAAGGTAGGTGGTGGATACAAAAGGGTTCGTGAAGCAGCAGAAGGCCTGGGTCGTGTTGCACTGGAGGTTGAGGATGACGAAGGGAACTGGAAAGTATATTCGTTAATTACAGTAGCCGAGGGGAATGTGCGTGAAGATTTTATCACTGTAAAGTTCTCTGATGAGATGAAACCATTTTTCCTTCAACTCAATGGTAACTACACCCAGTACATGTTGGGCAATGTTTATCATTTCCAAAGTGCGTATTCGTTCCGAGTTTATGAACTTTTGCGTCAATACTATCCAAAAATTACACAAAGGACCTTTGAGTATAATCATTTACGTGAGTTGCTCGGGTTGGAGCCCAAAAGGTATGCCCGGTTCGATAATTTTAAAGCCAATGTGCTTAATGTAAGCCAGCGGGAAATCAATCAGTATTCCGATATGGAGATTGACTTTACGCTTGAGCGTTCCAATAAAAAGGTGGTGAAGATTCACTATACCATGAAGCAGAATAAGAAAGCGATTTCTGAAGCGGAAGTGGTGGAAAGTACGATAGCCAAACCTTCGCAGGAAGATAATATGGTTCAAAAGCCAATGCTTGATGCACTGGCCAGTAAGGATAAAAGCTTCCCTGACTGGTTCAATCAGACCTATGCGGAAAATATGATAAAGGAATATGGTGCTGATTACCTGCAATTCTGTATTGCTTAGGTTGAAGCGAAGAAGGACACGACCAACCCGATGGGCTACTTATATAAAGGACTGAAGGAAGATTATTGGAAAGATGCCTATGAAAAGCATCATACACAGGTAAAGAAAAAATCCGAGGCAAAGAAAAAGCAGAATGCTGTGCAGGAACAAGCTAACCAGCTGGCGATGCTCGAACAGCAATTCAACCAACACAACGCCACCCGACGTAAGCAGATGCTTGAACAGTATGATGACGACGATCACCGGATGAACTACCAGATGGACCTTGATCTGAACCCCGATATGAGCGGGATGAAGAAGCTGTATTTCCGCCAGTGGGCAGAAGGAAAGCCAGGTCAGCAAGCGATCAGTGCTTTTGCTGGATGGCTCCTGAAAAAATATGGGGAGCCGGAGGATAGCGATAAGGAGTTGTACATCAAAAATCGACTTTAAGGAAGACCGCCAGCTTGCGGTTTTTTCATAAAGTGGCAGGAATCGCCACTTTTCTAAATTCGACATTTTTAAACGATAATATTTATATTGCTAATATATGAGCTATTTTGTTACTTTTAATTCAATAATAGCTTATATTTAAGCTATGTTATCATTTGGAAATACCCCCCAACGGCAAGCCGATGCTCTGGCCGAACGTTTCAGGATCATTCGTAAGCAACAAGGATTTACCCAGGCACATTTGGCTGAACGGTCGGGGGTGTCTTTGAGTAGCTTGAAGCGCTTTGAACAACAAGGAGAAATCGCTTTGTTGGCTTTGCTGAAATTAGCGCATGTCTTGAATTGTTTGGATGATTTTGAAAAGCTGTTTCAAAAGAAGGAGCAAGAAGTCGGAAAAAATCTGGATCAACTATTTAGCGAGGACTGGTGATGGAGCATGTGAAAAAGATAAAAGTGATGTTGCGATGGACTGATGATCAGCAGTTGCCCGTCGGTGAGTTGGTGCAACATGATCGCCGGTTGCTGTTCAAATTTCATCCTGAAATGCTTGACCGTAATTTGTCGTTATCGCCGATTAAGCTACCGCTAAGCAAAGAGGTAGTAGATATGTCAGCTTTTCCTTTTGATGGTTTGGCGGGTGTTTTTAATGACTCCTTGCCCGATGGTTGGGGGCGTTTGTTGCTTGACCGAAAGCTGACTGCGATGGGGCTGCCGTTTCAGCAATTGACACCATTGGATCGGCTGGCATACGTGGGGCAAAATGGCGCTGGAGCTTTGGTTTATTACCCCGAAATGGAACAGGAAAGTACCACCACACAAGTTTTGTTGGAGCAGTGGGAGCATGAGTGTAATGAGGTCTATGATGGTGCGAGCTCGGACCTGTTGGAGAGCTTGTTTCAGGCGGGAGGTTCTTCTGGAGGGGCCCGCCCAAAAGTGAATTTACTTTACAACCCAAAAGCCGATACACTTCGCAAAGGAAATATACCTGAATCAGGAGAGGAACACTGGTTGATCAAGTTTCCCTCTTCATTGGATATGTCTGATATTTCCAACGTTGAATATGCTTACTATTTGATGGCGAAAGAGGCGGGAATATCCATGAGTCCGTGCCGTCTTTTCTTTGGGGAAAGTGGAAAGCCGTATTTTGGGACGAAACGATTTGACCGGATCGGGAATCATCGATTGCACATGCATTCTGCCAGTGGACTGATGCATGATAACTTTCGATTGAGTAATATGGATTATGGTCATTTGATGGATGGAGCTTTCCAACTTCAAAAAGACGTACGCTGTTATGAGGATGTTTTGCGTCTGGCAGCTTTCAATATTTTCGGCCATAACCGTGATGACCACAGTAAGAATTTTTCCTTTTTGATGGATCAAAGTGGAACGTGGACAATGGCGCCAGCTTATGACTTGACCTTTTCAAACTCAGGTCATGGATTTCATTCTACTATGGTCGCTGGTGAAAGCCAAAATCCAGGCTCCAAACACATCAAAGAATTAGCAAAATATTTTAGTGTAAATAATGTAAGCCATATTATTGAGCAGGTCAAAGATGCTTTGTCCAACTGGTCGCAGTTTGCAGACCAGGCCGGAGTAACGGAGGCTTCAAAGAAAGCCATAACAAAGACCATTAATAATTTGTTGGCGGAGAGGTAGTCGTGGTTCCAATGTTGGTGAATATGTGGGAATATTTTTTGATAGGTATCCCTGAAATTCATGTTCGCCAACATTAGAAAATCCACCACTTGTTCAAGCCAGCATTTGCGTTTCTTTTAACGCTGTATATTATGGTTGGTAATCAAACGTTGTTTGAGTATTGCTCAACCGACCAGCTCTCATACAGAATGAACTACCTTCTTTCAATCTTCTCAAGGGGTAAAAAACACAAGATGTCAATAATAGACATTTTGTGTTTTAGTGTGACACTTTAGTGATGTCGTAAATCTGTTGTTGGTGACTTTCCGACAGGGATAAAGTGATAAGCAGTTTTTAAAGGAAATGCTCTGATGAAAAAGCATCAAAGGAAGCGCCCTTCTATTTTTTCTCCTTTCCTTTTCTCGACCTTTTAGCTTTTGCCCTTCTGACTTCCTCTTTTTTTCGCTGTTCGTATTTTTTGATCTCATGTGGATATTTTTCTTTTAAGGCACCATAAGCGGTAAGGTGTTTTTGATTACGAACTCTATCAACGGTCTTTAAAATATCAGTTTGTTTTTGATGTAGATTATCATTATACCTTACAAGACTGACTGTTTTGTGATGCCCTAATGATAAGGTACCTATTAGGGCGATGAAACAAAGGGCGAATGCGATTCGAAGTACGATTTTTTCATTCAGATATATCTTTAACCTTTCATCGATTTCCAATAAGGAAGCAGCAAATTTGGGGTTTCTGTAATTTTGCCTCAGTGCTGTTTGCTGTGTTTGAAATTTTCTTCCATCAGTTTGAGTAACCGTTTTACGATGATTGTGAAAATCATCTTTACACTTCTTGTCACAAAATTTAGCAGTTGATTTTTTATTGATCAGAGGAGTCTGACACTGAAGGCATATTTTCGTTTTCATAGGTTGATTATTTTATAACTATTTTAAGTTAATCTATTTTTTACAATACCTCAAATCATTATCGATGATTTGAGGTGTTTTTTTAGCTTGAAATATTATTGAACTATTTTTATGTGTGTACCGTGTAAGTTCCGTGTACATGGAACCAAAGAAGGTAAGATATTATTATTCAAATTTTCAATGGATGATAATATGAGGATAAATTTAAAATATCCTCTTCTAAATAATTCTCAAATGCTTGTTTATTAGCTTTAAAGGCGTATATTTCTTTTGAAAATCAAATGACTTAGATCAGTTTAAAGAAATCACCAGCTTCAGCTGGGAGCGAGGCATAGTTTAGGTGCCACTAAAACAAGTTTTAACCCCTAAACTGCCCCGGTTTTGGGCGCTCTGCTTTCAAAACATTCATCCGCTACGCTTATTAATTACTTTTTCCGCTTCGCTATTTTTATCATTTAAACAATATGATTTATGCCACGTCCCAAATCAAAATCGCTTCGAAAGAAGCGTATCAACTTCTTTGTTGATCAAGAAGAATATGAAGTATTGCAGAAGAATGCACTTGAAAAGGGGCGCAACATCCCCGCTTTTTGTAGAGAAATAACCTTGAGTAAGGACCATGAAAATCCGAAGGATAATACCATTACTTCTGCTACGAACTTCCATGAGCTCAAAATTGAAATTGCCCGCCTGGGCAATAACCTCAATCAGATTGCACGACGGATGAATATGGATGAGATGTATGATTCGGATGTCGAAAGAATTCATCAAGTGCTGGATTATTTGGGCGAACTAAAGCGGAAATCATGATTGCGAATACTGTGATAGGTACCAGTTTTCAGGGAGTATTTAATTACTGTTTGGGAGAAAAAAAAGGAGCCAAGGTGCTCGGTTTTTCGGAGGACATTATCATGAAAGGGGATGGAGATCCCTTGTTTTTTGCAAAACAGTTTGAGGGACATGTTGCTGATTATCGGCATACACTTCGGTCCGATTTTAAAAATGTGGTGGACCATACTTCTTTGAGTTTTGGGTATCAAGATGAGCTAAACGAGCAGGAGTTGCTGGAAATAGCCCAGAAATTTATGATAGATAAGGGCTATGAAGATTGCCAATACGTCGTGATTCAGCATTTTGATACCGAGCATATGCATGTACATTTAGTCCTTAATCGGGTGGATGAATCGGGTGGATGAATCGGGTAGTGTTGTGAATATTGACAACAACTATTTCAAAAATACGGCAATCACAAACCGTCTGGAGCAGCAATACAATTTGCAATCTAAGTTTGATAACAATCAAAAAATGGGTTTAACTTTTGTTCCTCAGGATAAAAATGAAAAGACTCAGGAGGCGAAGGTATTTGTAAAATCCGTTATTGATAAAGCCGTCATTTCGGGAGAGGTTAAGAACGTTGATGCGTTATTGGAGTGCCTAGAAAAGCAAGGAATTGATGCTGAACTGAAGGAGGTGAAAGGCACGGTAAAAGGGATTTCTTTTTCATTTCAAGATCAGGCATTTAAAGGTAGTTCGATCGGTTGGAGTTTACCGACTATCGAAAAACAACTTGAAGGAGTATTTGAACAAGAGCAGTTATTGCAGCAGGTCAATGAAGTTTTAGTGCCTAAATGCCAAAATTTTAAGGATTATATATCTGCTATTGAAAGACAATATGGTATTAAAGCAGACGTGAATATTCAACCGATAACGAAGGAACCAACTTCAATTACTTATCAATTTGCATCAGGGAAAAAAATAATGGGGCACCAGGCTGGTGTAAAAGTCAAGGAACTTTCAGCGATGTTTACTTCTGATGCGAAGATAACACAAGAGAATTTGAAGGAGGTTGTTGGCGTAATGTTGAAACAATCAACAACGATGGAAGAACTATCACAGCAGCTTGCCGATCGGGGTGTAAAAATGGAAGTTTTGAAGCATTCTATTAGCCAAAAAACGAGGGGATTACATTTTCATTTGCCTGATGGGAAAGTGGTCAAAGGGAGTAAAATTGGATGGAGTTATAAGAAAGTAGAATCTGCTTTACAGCCTCGTAAGACTACTGAAAGCGAGGCAAAGTCATGGATCCAGCAGGCATTTAAGCAAAGTAAAAGTAAGGCAGAATTTATTGACAAACTGTCCGAAAAATACATCAAAGTGGAAGTGCTGACTCATTCGAAAAGTGGGAAAGAATATGGTATGATCTACCATTTGCCAAACAGTACAAAGATGAAATCCAGCGCCTCGGGCGTTTCATTCAAGATGTTGAATGAAAAATTTGTTGAGCATGTGAAAGTTGCTGATGCCGTATCGGAGGCACTAAAGAAATCTACATGTATCGATACCTTTACAAATCATTTAAAAACCAATTTCATGATTGACGTTCAGGTATTGAAGCATAAAAATACCGGAAATGAATACGGGCTACGGTTTATAAAATCAGATGGGGAAAAAATAAAAGGCAGTGATGTGGGTATTTCCATCCATCAATTGAAGAATCACTTTGAAGTGTTTGTTCAGAAGAAAGAGGTGGTTCAAACTGCAATTTCCGAATCCACTAACCGCAATGAGTTTATTGAACATCTTAAGGAAGCTGGGATTAAATGGGAAAAGGATGGAAATGAAAATGTTTTCCATACAGAGGATGGAGTGAAAATTCCGGCAGGTGCTACTGCTTTTGAAGATATTGACAAAATGTTGCAAGCAAATATGCTGATGCAGCAACTTCAAAATGCTATTGAACATAATCAACCGGAGCTTGTACCGAAAAATATTGTCAATGCGATGGCTTGGTCACAGGCAAAGCAAAGTTACAAGCCTGGAAAATATGCTGGAGCGTTTAAAGGTCAGATTCATAAGAAGGTCCAAATGTCAAAAGGAAAGTTGAGTTTCGGTACGTATCAATTTGATGTTAATGCCCTTGAGCGGTTGATTGGTCCGCAATTGAAGAATCGAATTTGTGTAATGAAGCAGCAATTCACCAAGTTTGACTCTTTGCTTTTTGATGCTTTTTTGAAATCAAAGAAGGGTGGAAGTATTTATGAAGAGCTGAATAAACTGGGTGTTCATACAAAAGTGGATCATCAAAATATTACAACTTTTAAACACCCTGATTTTTTCTTTAAAAGCTCTTACTTTGGATTGAGTACGGATGGTTTTGAGAGATTGATGAAGCAACAGCTAACTCGATTGCATTTTGTTCAAGCTCTGCATAGAACCCGTAATCTTGATGATTTTGAGAATGAAATAAACAAACATGGATGGTCACTGAAAGACAAAAAAGGTAGCTTTATTAGCTTTAAAACCACTTTTGTTGGACCTGATAAAGAGGAATACTCATTTAATGATTTTCGAATACCTCGAGGGACTTTTGCTTTTATGCTTACTAAAGACTTGTCAAAAAATGAGGAGTCGATAAATCTGTTGGTTAATGCAGTTGCTCAGGCAGGAAGTTTACACGAGCTGAATGATATCTTGTTTAAAGACAATTTAATGTTGATGGAGGGGTATGATGGTTTGGCCTTGGGCAGCCCGGATAATTTGATTCCACTCAGAGATTTAGGATTTGGTTGGCGAGACGTCCAAATGGATTTTGAGGAAGTTGGATTCTATAATCAAGCGGAGGATAATTTCAGACAAGGACGCGAGGTTCAGAATCATCAGTCTGACTATACAGCTACCGGAGGTGGCAGTAATGAATCTGCTTTGGTGGAATTTATGACAGCATTATTTGCCGGCGGAGGTGGAGCTTCAGGAGTCCCTCCAAAAAATGTGGAAGATGAGGAGGAATGGGAAAAGCGCAAGAAGAAAAAGAAAGCGATTAAGCCTTCGATGCCGAAGCCGTCGCAGGGGATGTCGATGTAGAGGGCTTTTTTTCAATCAGCCAAAATTCAGTATCTTTAACCACCATACAAAAAAATGGACAATCCCATGAGCCAAAGACAAGCATTGCCGATCGGAATACAGACTTTTGAGGACCTTCGAACAGGGGGGGCTGACTATCTATATATAGATAAGACAGCACATATTCACGAAATGACAAAACTTACAAAAGGTTACTACTTCCTTTCCCGCCCTCGCCGTTTCGGTAAGTCGATGCTGTGCTCAACCTTGCAGGCTCTTTTTGAAGGAAAACAGGAACTCTTCGAAGGCTTATATATTCATGACAAATGGGATTGGTCGGAGAACTTTCCCGTAGTTAGGATTGATTTGAGTGCGGCCAATTATAAAGATTTGGGTGCTGTTGAAACAAGGGTTTGGATTAATTTGAATCGAAATGCTGAATTTCATGGTATTGAGTTGAAGATCACAGATAGTCTTGGCGGAGCATTTGAGGAATTAATCTTGAGAATTTATCAGAAGTATGATAAGAAGGTAGTAGTCTTGATCGATGAGTATGACAAACCTATTCAGGATACGTTATCGAATGAGGATGATTTGGCTTCAAATTCTTTAGATGTTCTTCGTGGATTCTATTCAGCCCTTAAAGCCTCAGATCAGTATATCCGTTTTTGCTTCATGACCGGCATTACCAAATTCACAGGAGTTGGGCTATTCAGTGGTGCGAATAATTTCAATGATATCTCCTTAGATCAACGATACGCTTCTATTTGTGGTTTTACTCAAAATGAATTGGAAACCAACTTTGGTGATTACTTCGATGGGGTAAATATGGAGGAAGTTCAGGCGTGGTATAATGGCTACAATTACCTCGGAGACAAGGTTTACAATCCATTCGATATTTTGATGTTTTTAGATAAGGGGGCCTACTTTGATAACTACTGGTGGGATTCTGGTCAGCCGAGTTTTATTGCCAAAATTTTCTCACAAGGGAAGGTGATGCCATATCAGATCGATAACTTGGTGTTGCCGTCGGAGGAGTTGAAGCAATTTGATTTGAATCACCTGAATTTGGTTTCGTTATTGTGGCAAGCAGGTTATCTGACGATTGCTGAGCAGATAAAAATACCAATGCGAGGGTACCGTTACAGGATGGCGATTCCAAATAATGAGGTTCAGGTTTCTTTGAATAAGTTATTTTTCAGTGATTTAACCACCCTAAGACAAAGTAGTCAGCATCATAATTATAAGGCTTATGATGCGATCATTGATAATCAATTAGGTGATTTCGAAAAAGCCATCAAAGCGATGTTTGCATCGATTCCATATAACAATTATGTGCAAAACAATATCAATAAATTTGAGGGGTATTATGCTTCTGTTATTTATGCTTACCTGATGGCATTGGGTTTAAAGACCCGAACCGAAGAAGCTATTTCCTCAGGACGAATTGATATGGTGATGGAAAGTCCAACGCATATTTATGTAGTGGAATTCAAGGTCAATGCACCGAAACCTGAAGGTGATGAAAGAGGTGAAGCCCTGGATCAGATTCATGAGAAAAAATACTATGAGCCGTATTTGAATGACGGTCGGAAGATTGTACTGATTGGGATGCATTTTAGTGAAGAGGAGAAGAATTTGAATTGGTTTAAGCCGGAGGAGTGGAAATTGAACCAAAACACCAACAATTAATAAAAAAACGTTACTAAAAAATCCCTGCTATTGTTTTGCCTGTCAGCAACACACAGCAGGGATTTTTCTTTACCTTTGTGTTATCATTTAAGCTAAAGCATAAATAGTATGAAGTCCATCATCTACTCCCGAGTATCCACCAAGGAACAATCCACCACCCGCCAGGTGCAGGAGCTCAAATCCGTGCCCAGCTTTGAAGTCGAAAAGGTGTTCCATGAGAAGATTAGTGGTTTCACCAAGACGGCAGCTGAACGCCCAGCTTTAGGCAGGGCACTCGCCTACTTGAAAGCGCATTCGGAAATCAACTGCTTGATGGTCCACGAGATTTCACGGCTTGGTCGGAATACGCTCGACGTGCTTTCACTGATCGAGCAGTTGAGATTAGAAGGAATAAAAATTTACATTCACAATCTTGGACTAACGATCAATACCGGCGATGCTAAAGAAGAGGCATTTTCAAAACTCATCATCACGCTAATGGCTGACCTTGCTCGCCTCGAAAGCGAGCAGATGTCCTACCGGATCAAAAGTGGTATTCGGGCCCGCAAGGAAAAAGGACTTCATACTGGCCGGAAGGTTGGCAGTAAAGAGTCTGATGAAAAGTTTTTGTCTAAACACACTGATATTGTTAAATACCTCAAAAAGGGCTTTTCTTATCGGGAGATCCAGCGGTTGTGTAAGTGTTCGCCAAATACGGTGCAGAAGGTGGTGGGGCTTATGAAAAATGAATAGCTTTATAATAACTTTTGGTTGTTTTACTGTCTCCTCATGTCCTTAATGATAATAGGCTCTGGTATTTTACCTGAGCCTATACACTCCTATAAATTAAATGCTGTCTCCTGTCTCTTAATTTATTTTTATATAATAATATATTGCTACATTTTTTGGGCGTGTCCTGATTTTATTTTTTCTATAGGTATTCTTTCTTGGCTTTTTCGTCCTCCTTCATCTCCTTTATCTGTTATTGGCTCGTAGGATCTTGCTCCTCCTCCACCTCGATAGGCTGTTATTAGTTCTTTACTTTCATGTTCATGCTCTCCACTTGTAGTAGTGTGTCCAACAAGCTTCGGTAACTTTGTGGCATCTTCTTGAAGTATAAAATCTGTCCTTATCCCCTCTGGATCTTTTTGTTCCTTTGATACGGCTTCTATTTCTCTATCATCGAATTTATTTACACCCCTTATAAATACACCTCTTAGGTCTGGACAATAATTAAGGTTTTTAATTTCGGCGTATTTTGATCCAATAATATTTCTACCATCTGCTGGTGCCCATTTAGTAGTTTCTTTTTTAAACTGATTGGGTGTTTCTTGATTAACGCTTTTACAAAATTGTTTAAAATTTAATGTAGATATATATGGTTCCTACTGGCACTGTTTTGATAATATAGTTTCCTTTTGGTGTCTTGTCTACGGCTTTTTCCAATTCATCCTTTATAACTATTGAAGCATTATCTGTTTTTATGTAATTGTTTTGATAAATAGGTATTGCAGCTGATAATGCTGTTAATAAGCCTACTATGGCTGTTGCCAGGGTGATTTTTTCATTCATAGTTATTGTTTATAGTGTGATTTTTTTACGCTATTTGTCATTGGCTTAAATAAGAATTGCGTTTAGTTCGGGTGTTTTGTAGCGTTTATACGCTATATGAGTGGGGGTTACCTTTGTTTTTTATAATTATTTTTCCCGTTCAAAGGCACTTTCTTGGTTCGTATGGCGCCTTTGGAGTAGTTTTTAGCTAGGCTGGTTGTTATTCTAATAATTTGGAAAAAGTATTTTTCTATCGGGCGTTCTAGGGTTGGTAAGTGTTCTCTCTTTCCGTTCAAAAGGCTCTTTGTTTACTTAATACATATAAGATTTTATTACTATAATTACATTATTAGGATTGTGTTATAATGTTATTAAAGTATTTTTAAGTTGTATTTTTTTTGAAAATTATTCTACAAATTATAATAATCTAATTTTTTTATTAATTATTTAAATGGAGTTATTATGAAAAACATCAACTATTTTTTGAAGTCGCTGTTTTTGTCAGTCTTTCTGTTATCTTATTCTCTCTGTATTGGTCAAGTGTCTCTTTTTAGGGAAACGACAACTCGTGTAGTTGAAATTAATGGTAGTTATATCGATGTAACATTTTCAATCAATGCTGATGATGATGTGTATCCTAGTAATGGTAATTATACTGTTTCTTATTCTACGTCTGTTTATAACCCTTCTGGTGGGGCTACCACCCTGTCAACACTAGGTGATATAACCTTTTTCTTCAACCATAATATTTACCAAAATTACTTTGGGACTTGGATTGATCATTATTCATCCGCTAATTATAGTGGAAGTTTTAAGGTTCGTATGCCTGCTTGCGGGGATAAGGATATTACAACCAATGTTGGGCTGGCTTATAGTAGCCTGTCGAATATTTTCAAAAAACATGTACACGAGTTAAGCAGCCATTTGAACGCTCATCATTGCTTTTGCCACGGCTTCCTTATCTTTGATTTCTGCCACTTTTACGGTGTCAAATCCTGAAACAAGTTCGGCAATTTCATTTTCTTTCACAAAAAATAAGGGAATGGTCAGCAAGTGGTTGGTGCACATTTTCTGTGGGTGGCTGCTCATTTTTGATTTGTACTTTCCGAATACGCTTTCGATGATAGCACTGCAACAAAAAGGGATGTCTTCACCAATCGTTTTGTAGGTTTTATGAAAATAATGAGTGATTTTTTCTCTGAATATAGTTGGCCGATCCCCTTCGAGTTCTTCCATTTTTTGAGTTAATTTCAAAATAGTTTTGTGACTTATCCCTTCCGTTCTGCCAACCGATAATATTTCTTTGATCACTGGGGTCAAAGATATCAAATCCTTGATGAAAGGTGTATGATCACTGATTTGGAGGAGGCTCAAAGCCGCACCTTTGCTTTCTTCGGCGACATTTTTCAGCTCAGGACCGACCTTTCTAAACCACTTTTCATATTGCCCAAGCTGATGAAACCTACAATGATGCCTTACTTTTGGAGGGGCCAAATGTGCATATTCCCCACACGCTAAATCTTTTCTGAGTTCACCAACCCATTTGATGAAATTCTTGTAATCATCTGTATCGTTATATAGATTTTTCAGTGTCCTTGATACTTCATGGGTGATATCCGAAACATGATCAAGCCCCAGCAAGGCTGTAGCCTTAAGTAAATTAGAACCTTTATCGCTTAGGACATATTGAATTTTCAGCTTCTGAACGAGTGGTTGAAGTTCCTTATAAATTACATCTGCCGACCAACCTTTTTTCGCACCAAGATAAACCAAGTGACAGTCCTCAAAACGTAATGTACGCTGCTGGTCAGAAACCGACACAGGAACGGCAAGTACCAAAAACAATTTCTTCCCGTTGAATGAAATGCTTTCATCACAAATCAAAACACATGGCCGCTCAGGTGAAAATGGTTCGATGGCCTGCATTCCTGCTTTTTTTAACCAATTATCAATCGTCGAATGGTCAGGGCATTTACTATCTATGTGCATTTGTTGAATGAAAATACGCAATACCGTCTCACTATCACGAAGGCTCATGCTGGTTTCAGTATGTAAAATTAAAGCCAAAGTAATAATGGCCGAACAGTAGCTGTGGTGCTTGATTTTTTTCCCCCCAAACTCCGACTTGTTTTTAGACTTTTCCTCTTTGTACTTCTTTTCCCAAAAGGAAGCCCGAGCCTTATACCTTTTAATTTTGATACTGTCGTTTCGCCTTTTTCGTTTAGCTCTTTCTGTTGACTTTTTCTTTTTTAGAGATTGTTTGTTATTTTTAAAACTCAAAGCGATTCTGGTAAGGTTGAATGACGGTTTGGACACTCAAATTTAACCTTTTTTCTGGAATCGCTTTTTTTGTGAATTTTCGACAGGCTAGGCTTATAGGGAAACGACGCACGGGGTTCCTGTTGATCGAAGTACCAGGAAAGATAATATTTTTACTTTCTGGGGTGATTCTGAGAAGTATGCTTTAAAATTTGTTGATATGGATGGCAATTCTTTATCTAAAATTTCTTTTACGGATGATAACACCTGTACCTCTTTTCAATTTAAGCTGGATAATTGGTCATATTTAAATGATAAATGGAATATTATTAATCTCCTTAATACTTCTTCAGCTCTTTATGCTGTCTTAAATAAAAGTAATGGTGTAATAACGGTATTAATCCGTGATCCTCATCAAATTACCTCCCCAATTAATATCGGTCTTGATTTCTTAGTCCCTGATCTTGATCATATATCACGATGGATTAGTTGCACTAAACTCTACATTCCTGTAGAATTGAATCGTAATACGTTGAGTTGGGGCTCTAAAGAGCTGAAATCTACTTACCTTCAAAATGAACGTCCCATAATTAATATTAACAGTAGCAGCTCTATCGTAAAAAAATGGAGTTCTCCTGGTAATGTTAAATTTGTAGTCGGTGGTCAGGAATATAATACTTATGTAGGTACTTCTAATGAGGTTCAATTGATTTTTGGTAGTTATGGTTCTCATGTCGATATAAACGTTCAACTTGGTGAATGTGAATCTCCTGCCAATCAAATCACTGCTAGTACTTTTGTCAAATCCTCCGTTATTTCGGCACCTTCTATATCTGGGCCTTTAACTCAGAGTGGTTCTAGTGTTTCCAATCCAAAAACATACACTGAGTATTATTATAGTGCAAGCCCTGCAATAGGCGCTGATGAAGATGGGCAAGTGTATTGGAAATTTATTGATCCGCATGGTTTGAATGAGTTCGATTATACTGGTAATCCGATCAAAACTACAGTTTATTTTGTTGGTTCTTGGGAAATAAAATGTAGAAAGCGGATTAATTCTTCTTACAGTGGTTGGACAACTAATTATGTTAATTTTAGTGCTGGGTTTAGTAGTTTGTTATACCCTAATCCTGCGGTTACTGAATTAACACTTAGTAATCAAATAATTATTCCTTCAAATTCTACATATACTATTCATGACTTTCAAGGATTTGTTGTTAAGAACGGCACGATGAATAATAATCAAAATAAAATAGATGTTTCTGAATTACCATCTGGAAGTTATATTGTTTTTATTGATTTAAATGGCTATATTCATAAAGAAAGAGTTATGATTGAATAAAAAATATATTAAGTTTAGGCGCAATTTATTTGCGCCTTTTTAATAATAAACCTATTCATCATGCTTAAAAAATTATTATTTTCATTCGGTATTTTATTCTTGTTCTCAAAATGCTATGCTCAAGGAGAACACAAAGTTAAGTTAGGTTTGGGAACCTCTAACGGTTTTAACTCTAATGGCGAGAATTTTTTTTCCTCTCCAGCTTATGATATTTCTTACCTCTACACCAACAAATTATTAGGTAATTTGTCTTACGCTATCGGTACTGGTTTACAGCGTGTTTCAGTAAGTGATGAATACAAATCTAAAGACATTGAAGGTCAGCATCGTGTCTATATCAAGTCAGGTTTAGTGTATGCTATTTTTCCAAAATTAACGATTGGTTCTTCTCTTAGGGCTTCTTGGTTCTTTAGTAATCATTATGGCGATCAGCATGAATATCTGTTTTGGGGTGGCGATGTTAATGCTGCTTATTCTTTGACTGAGCGCTTTTCTTTAGGACTTTCATATTATCGTGATTTTTCACATAGTTTTAGTCACTCTAAACAATCCGAGACCTCGTATTATAAAGTAAATTACTATGGTCAAAATTTCATGCTCGATATAGCCTATAAATTCTAATATTTATAGCTTAATTATAAACTGGAAGTGGTGCTAATAGTACCACTTTTTTTGTATTCAATTGTGATTGTTGCACACTCAGTAATCAATGTTCTTCTTCGGGCATGTTCCACATAACTGCTAATCTGAAATAAAACCTCAGATTGACCATCAATACTGGTGCTGCAAAAGAAGAAGCCTTTTCAAAATTGATCATCACCCTGATGGCCGACCTTGCCCGCCTGGAAAGTGAGCAGATGTCCTACCGCATCAAAAGTGGTATTCGGGTCCGCAAAGAAAAAGGACTCCATACTGGCCGGAAGGTCGGCAGTAAGGAGTCCAAAGAGAAGTTTTTAGCCAAGCATCAGGATATTGTCAAGTACCTGGAAAAGGGGTTTTCCTATAGGGAGATCCAGCGGTTGTGTAAGTGTTCCCCCAATACGGTGCAGAAGGTGTCGGGTCTTGTGAGAAATGAATAGCTTTATAATAACTATTGGTTGTTTTAAATTTATTTACAGCCTTTCATGAAAATAGGCTCTGGCGTTTTACCAGAACCTATATTGTGGTGTTTTTACCAAGTTATGCTAGGATAATCTAGTTGTTTTATTCAACACCTCCATGACTTCCTATTCCTATTCCTCCATAGCTTCCTCCTTCTAGTTGATCTACAAATGGGATTCTCTTAGTTGTAGTATGTCCAACAGCCTTATAAGAATCGATCAAAGTAAAACTTCCTTTTGTTGAATTTGGAGCGTTAATGTTTAATAATATGGATATTTCTTCTACATTCATTAATACCCCATGTGGATTTTTTTGAGGATCAGTATAACTTGTGTATGAAGAAAAATGTGATCCACTATACCGTTTTAAAGACTCACTAATTGGACTTTTTCTTCCTTCAATAACTGCACATTCTAGTCTATTTTTATATCTTAAATCTGGTCTTAGGGTAATATCTAATTCTGATGCAAGAACTTCGGCTGTTTCAACTTGATAAGTATTCATGAAATTATGCATTGGAGTATATTCCGTTATTATATGCTCGACTTTAGGGAAAGAATTCATTTTAAATATTCCCCATTTAATCTCTTGCACAGGCTTTATTGCTGAAGGATGATTTGAGTTAGTATTTAACGCAATAGGCAGACTATAAAGTGTAGCATATGATTTAAACGAATAGTTGGTAGTTGTTACTCCTTTAAATTTTATCGGTGCAATTATATTATCACCCCCTTTATGGCTTATGGTTTCAATAAATTTTTGTACAACTCCCACTGCAGCACTTGCTATAGTAAGTGCTGTAGCTCCCTGTGACACTCTTTTATTATTAGTTTTTCTAGAATCTTTTGATGTTAGATCATTAATAAAACCTTGAACACCTTGCCCAGTTTTGTAAAATGATAATCCTGTATCAGCAAAATCTTTTAGAGTACCTATTGTTGATTTTCTACCTTGACTTATGCTTCTTTTAGGGAGTATTTGTTCAAGGCTAATTTTACCACTACCAGTTCCAGTATTTTCTGTTACTCCTTCAATCTTATAATCAAAAATAATATTTTTTGACTTAAGTAGTTCATCATATCCCCATAAAATAAAATCAGAATGTATCCAACGATCTTGCCATGCATCATCTTCGGTAATAAAATCAGCTCCTTTTGTTTGTCCAACTAATTCAGTTGGTGAACTATAAAAAGACAATAATTGACTAGCATCGCCTTGTCTGACATTTAAAGAAGAAGCAATCGATGAATAAGTTCCTTTCAAATCGTGAGGAATATATGTCATAATTCGAAATACACCCGTATACTCATTATATAAGGCAAAAGAAGGTAGGTCTCCAATTGGACTATTATGTTCATCACCAAAGTTTTTGAAAACTAATTTCCACCCATCTTTTGGGTACATATCTTGTGTGTTAGCCAGCTCAGAGATATTCCAGAAAGGCAGCTTTACACCACCATTTTCATGTACAACTTTTGTAGGGTGATTGTTAGCCATTCGATACATAACAACAGGTTCACTTGTAGTCCAATCCCATCTTGAATTTAAGTCGCCTGTTGCTCTTAAATTACTTATTGGGTTTTCTTCTGACTCTTCAATTATTGTAGCATCTTCAAGAGGGGAGTCATGTAGGCTTGCACATGACACCATAAATAAACAAATTAAGAATTTTAAGTTTTTCATATGTATAAAAAAAAGTTGTTAAAAAAATAAATATGAATGATAAATTGATGTGTTAGATGGAATATTTTATTTGTATATATTATGGGGCCATTCCCCTCCTTCTTCGTAAATCAAAGCAATTCACATCAAATATATTTTCAAATTATTACAATTAAATTAACGAATATAATAAATAATTCCACCTATTTATAATAGGTGAAATATATGATGATATTATGCAATAGTTGCATTATTGTTTACGTTGCAAAAATAAATATAGTGACTGCAAAAAGTTTGCGTTATGAAAAATATTTATATTATACTATAGAACAGTTGATGTTTAAACTATTATTTGTATAAATATTCATAGATTAAAAATAAATTATTCCTGTCTATTCCCCCATAGGGGATGGGTTAGAATAATTTAATAAAGACAAGAAGTTATTTACATGTCTATGAAATAGCAATAATATATGTATAAAAATTGAGGATAATTGTATGTGCTATCAATATATAACTTATATTTTAACGAATTTAGTTTATAAAAATATATTAAGTGTTGATTTTATTTGATATTAGTGTACCTATCATGTATTATTGTGTTATACGTCAATGATTTATAAACATTCGATGATGGTAATATTTTTTATTTCATAACATTTAACCTATGTCATTTATACAACAAGTTAATCGACTCAATAGAATTGATTTATTAATTAGAAGGAAGGCAACGGGATCTCCAAAGGAATTGGCTAACCTTTTAGAGGTTTCTCCAAGAACAATTACTAATTCTATAAATATTTTGAGAGATCTCGGAGCTGATATATATTTTTGTCATTCATCTAAATCATATGTGTATTCAGCTAGATTTTCATTTAAATTAGGCTATGATTCTACGAATTAATAACCCTAATGGGTGTTGTCAGCCTTCTCCTAATAAGCGGGTAACTTGAAGGTTTGAAAATGATCAATGAATTGCTGTAATTTATCCGCATCGATCTGTTGATAATTCATCTTGTCCATTACCCATCGATTGATGGGCTGGGGCTGTGTTCGACCGTTTGATAGGCGCCAAGATTATGACCAAAGGCAAACAGCGCATAAATTTGATGGAGCTTATTTTGTGCAGGTTTTGCCTCATTGCCCAAAATGGGCTGAAAATATTGGGTGTAATATGTCCACTGGTTGCCTTGGTGAAGCAAATCGAGCAGGTTTACCGATTGAAGGCGGGTACGAACATTTTGTTGAAATTTAATAACCTGCTAATTTTGCTTGGGACGTTTTTTTCGTGCAAATGGATTTATGCCACCGGTATCATCAAGCGATTTCATGATAGTAGCAAAGCTTACTTTTGGTTCAGTACAAAGCCCTCCGACATTTCGTAAAGCTCAATTTTTTATGGATAATATGACTATAATTACTTTGGCTTATGCTTTTTTACTCTCGATAATGCTAATTGAAGAAAGGGTATTCATTGATAAAATACTATAAATCTACCCTGATAAAAAAGAAAGTGGTATAAAGATGCCTTTATACCACTTTCCCTTTTCCTAGAGCTTTGCATTCCTACTTACAAAATTTGGGTAGATTCATTATCTGTATTTTTAACTTTTTACCAAAGTTCACTAATTCATATAAATATATAGTTCTTTTTTATTCTTATTTACTGAAAAATTTTGCACTTGATTCAAATTGAAATAATCATTTTCAAGTTGCATAGTTTGCCCTATTATAGCAAATTTTTGACCTTCATAGACATTGATATTAGTATACAACTCTGGGCTTTTAACAGTTACAAAGTGAACATCATTATTTTCATAAAGAGTCCTTATTTGCTTTCCAAAGTCTTCTCCAACAGTCTCAATTGGATCATCAGAACAAGCTGTCAATAATGAAAATAGGCATAAAAATGCAAATATGTAATGACGTTTAATCATAATTATGGCTTTATATTAGAATTCAAAATCATGTAATTAAGGTTTTTATTACAAATAAAATGCCAAAATAATCAGATAAGTAGTTTGTTATCAATGAATTACACCGCCTCCCTCTTCCATTTCCTAATTTAAGAACTGAAGCTGTCCTCTGTTTTGAGTCATGAAATGTAGGTAAGCCTGTGCGACACAACTGGCTAAAATATAATTACCCCAACAATTCAGACAGCAAGTTAAAATAATATACTAACTTGTAAATCAATGAAAAGCAGAAGAAAATTTAGCCCCAAGTTTAAAGCCAAGGTAGCACTTGAAGCGATCAAAGAACAACAAAGCACAGCGGAACTTTGTCAGAAATATGAAATCAGTCCTGCACAGATTGGCCAATGGAAACAACTTTTTTTGGAGAATGCATCGAGTGTTTTTGAAAAAGGGAGTAAGGCTATCAAGCAGGAATCTGATCATGAAGGAGCGTTAAATAAATTATACTCTAAAATAGGACAACTTCAAGTTGAGAATGATTTTTTAAAAAAGGCCTCATCGAAGTAAAGAGCGTTACCGAAAGACAGGTGATGGTCGATGAGGAACATGCTGATTTAAGCATTAGACGTCAATGTGAGCTTCTCCAAATTTCTCGTTCGGGCTGGTATTACAAGCCAAAAGGGGAAAGTGAATTGAATCTTGAATTGATGCGTGTAATTGACAAAGAATACCTTGAGCATCCTTTTCGAGGGGTACCTTCTATGACTTCGTTTTTGATTAATGATTGCGGTTATCCGATCAATAAGAAGCGAATTGAACGTCTGTACAAAGTCATGGGGCTTCGTTCTCTTCTTCCTGGTCCGCACACTTCAAAACCTTCACCTGAAAATAAAATATACCCCTATTTACTTAGAAACCTTGAAATAACCCATTCAAATCAAGTTTGGGAGACGGATATCAGCTATGTTCCTATTGCAAAAGGGTTCATGTATCTGATGGCTGTGATTGATGTCCACTCTCGATATATTGTAGGCTGGTCACTCTCAAACACCATGTCAGCAGAGTGGTGCCGCAATACAATTCAAGAATGTATTAACAACCATGGCGCTCCTGAAATTGTCAATACAGACCAAGGGAGTCAATTTACGAGTGATCTCTTTACGGGCTATCTCTTAGGCCAAGGAGTAACTATTAGCATGGATGGAAAAGGTCGAGCAACCGACAATATTTACATTGAACGATTTTGGCGAACGGTCAAATATGAAGATATTTATTTGAATGAGTATCGCGATGGATTAAAGCTGCAGATAGGACTTATCGAATATATGAACTTTTACAATAACGAAAGAAGGCATAGCTCAATCGATGAGAAAAGGCCCTGCGATCTTTACCAATCCAAGCCGCACTCAACAACATCAGAAGCAAAAGTAAGCGCTTCCTTAGAATCAGTCAAGGGCGGGTAAATGCTCCTGCCGCAGGCGCAACACAGGAGCACCCTTGACAAGATTCACTGAAGCACTTGATAACTCGCTCAGATGTTTTGAGTTCAAGGGAAAATAATTTAAATAGCAGAGATGGCTGTCTGAAGATTGGGGGAAATTATAAAACTTGAGAACCAGTTATCTCCTATTTTCCAACATTTCACCCTTTCATTGACTAGTTTTGTCAGAAACTAAAATATAACTATTCAAATAGGGGTATATATCCACAACCTCGGTTTGACCATCAACACTTGTGATGCGAAGGACGTGGTATTTTCAAAACTCTTCATTTCCCTAATGGCGGACCTTGCCCGTCTGGAAAGTGAGCAGGTGTCCTACCGAATAAAAAGTGGGATTCGGGCACGAAAAGAAAAAGGTTTGCACACGGGACGTAAGGTGGGCAGTAAGGAATCCAAGGATAAGTTTTTAGCGAAGCGCCAGGATATAGTCAGGTATCTGGAAAAGGGGTTTTCCTATCGGGAGATCCAGCGGTTGTGTAAATGTTCGCCGAATACGGTGCAGAAGGTGGTAGAAGCAATAAAAGGCTGATAGGATTCTAACATGATTACATTTTTTTGAATGTGAATTTTCTCTTGCCTTGAGGTACGCAAGTTTGTTTAACATTCGAGATAGATGTTTATATCATTTTAATACTTATCTTTGATTGTACTTATAATAAACATCAATATCATTGATAATGATATATCTTAATCATCTGAACATTATCCCTTAAAATCAAATGAAGTTGTGATACGGATTAAACATATCTTATTTTTTGTTATTTTATTTTTCTTAGGTGGTTGTTCAGCAGCGACCTCTGTGCCTGCAGATAATATCAAAATAACGTTCGACTTTCTGACGTTGGCTAGATCTTTTTTAGATGCTTCCATTGTTTTATTTCACAACTCCAACAATCGTCAAGGCTTAGCTCGCTTATACTATGTTTTTTATACTCTGCATATGGTCTCCTATTTTGATAAAAAAAAGGAAACAAAACCGTCAGGAGAGAATAAACATAAAAATATTTGGAAAGGATCTGTAGGTTCAAAAAAATTACGAAAGGCATTTGGCGAATCTGGTTTTTTGAAAACACGACATCAATGCGACTATTACTCAGAAGATAATAGTTCTACCACAGAACTAATGAAAAATTGGTTATCTGAGGATAGTACGGCCATTCCCGATGGAATTGATGTACTAAATGACAATATAACCAAAGTTATAGATAAATATAAAGACCAAATTTCTTCATGTAGCCATTGCATAGAAGATGATTCTGAATGTTTTTGTGAGGATAAACTGAAACGTTGTGAGCGTTTACAAAAAGATATTTTTCAAGATTATGAAAATTTAGTTCAAGATGAAAAACGAAAATTGGAGTCTAATGCTACTATTTCTTAAGTGTCAGCCTCTTTTTGGTGGTCAAATATAATGAAAAAATATAGGAGGCGTGTGCCTCCTATGATTTACCATAACTGCGTGGATTATAGTCTTAAACTTTAGAGGATTTACCCGATCATTTGCTCAATGTCCTTTTCGTTGATGATCTCAACATTTCCACCTTTTTCGTTGAATTTACGTGCTTTCTCTTCCTTCGAAGATATTGCTCTTCCAAAAGCATTGGAATCATAATCCCCTACTACCAGGTGTGTAACAGCCTGATTAAATCCAGATTTTACATCGCCACCATGC
The DNA here is from genome assembly GCF_036492425.1 of Persicobacter psychrovividus. Lineage (NCBI taxonomy): Bacteria > Pseudomonadati > Bacteroidota > Cytophagia > Cytophagales > Persicobacteraceae > Persicobacter > Persicobacter psychrovividus. The sequence goes on along the minus strand of NZ_AP025301.1, from coordinate 6,498 downwards.
TGAAGGACGAACATCTCACAATCACTTTTTACATAAGTAAACTTCCCTGTGAAGCAGAATACTTTCCCTTCTACGCCTATGTTCCACATAACTGCAAATCCGGCACGAAACGCCAAAACCACCAAATTTCCTCCTAAAAATCACATTTCATAAACCAATGGCTCCGGCACATTATCTATATTGAGTACAAAATCACCATACCTTCGGATGTGGTCGGTCATATAGGGACTGAGGGATTGGAGCATCGGTTCAGTAATGGTATTATTATCAGATCGAAGGTCTTTGATGATTTGGGTGAGTTGCTGGACATTATGGAGCATGATATTGTTAGCGATTAGGGTGGTATAGCGGACACGTTTTTCTTGTTCGATCGGGTCACCGGTCATGATTCGCTCTCCTCCGAAGGTGATCCAGTCGCAGAAGCTGTTGTAGGATTCTATTTTTGTGGTGGCTTGTTGGATGGCCTGTTGCACTTGGGTGTTTTGGATATACTCACACAAAAAGATGGTTCTTCGGACTCTTCCCAATTCTCTGAAGGCTTTATAGAGTTTGGTTTTTCGGCCATGGATGCCAAGCTTTTGGAGGATGGCCGAGGGCAATTTTCCCTTTACTGATCGAGATGGCGACCTGCATGAGATCTTTCCAGTGGGTTTGAATCAGTTGCCAGTCGATGCTTTTGGTGAATACTTCATTGACGGTTTTGTACTGATCTTCTTCCGCTACCTTATATAATGTCAAGTCCTTCAGGTTTCGGATTCTTGGCATCAGCTCAATACCCAATAGGTAAGCCAGTCCGAAGGCGGGTTCATTTTGTCCCTGGGTGTCGGCATGCACTTTGGTGGGATTGAGTTTGGACTGGTGGTTCATTAATCCATCCAAAATATGGACGGCTTCCCAGGTTCCACAGGCAATAAATTTACTGAACATGGCCACATAGGTATCCGAAATATGGTGATAGGCAATGCCGCCATAGCCCCCGTATCGAATGTGCCGTTCGCCCATCAGATTGTTTTCCGACAGCGGAATATGTGTTCCGTCGGCCACAGCAGTATCGGCCTGCCCCCAATAGGCGGGCAGTTTGAAAGCCTGAAAATGATCAATGACCTGCCCGATACCCTGCTGTAATTTATCCGCATCGATCTGTTGATAATTCATCTTGTCCATCACCCTTCTGCTGATTGGCTGAGTGGTGTGTTTGGCCGTTTGATAGGCACCAAGGTTACTGCCAAAGGCAAAAAGGGTGTAGATTTGATGGAGCTTATTTTGTGAAGATTTCGCTTCATTGCCCGAAACAGGCTGAAAATATTGGGTGTAATCTGTCCACTGATTACCTTGATGAAGCAAGTCGAGCAGGCTTACCGGCTGAAGGCGGGCACGAACTTTTCGCTGAAACTCAATGACCTGTTGATCGGGCTTGGGTCGTTTTTTTCGACGCAAACGGATCTTTCCCTGCTCATCAATCCAAACCGATTCATGCCCCTTGACGGCATCATCAAGCGTTTCAATGGCCATACGTAAGGCTTCTTTTTGGGTCGATACAAAGTCCTCTGCCGTTTCGGGAAGCTCAATTTCCTTACAAAAATCAGGCACCAATTCTTCAACCTCTTCCTGGCCAATCATCTGCTGGCGGTAATCGCCATAACGCATGGATGCGGGCACAAAAATATCAGTGGTCTGAAGGGCCTCCGATAGCTGGGTCAGCAGGGCAAGTTCCAACATTTTCCGATCATAAACCAGCTGACCGTCCTGCTGCACTTCGATGGCGTTTCTCCACTTTTGTGAAAGAAAATCAAGCCGAAAAAACTGATCATCAATATACTGACGACGCTGATGACGAAGTGGCATATAACGTTCAATACACTCTATCAGAACGTTGTCGGAAGTGGCTGAACTCAGGTTGAGCACCTCGACCAAATCCAGTAAAACCTTGCGGTAAGGCTGGTGCATTGCCCAAAGCAAGGGATAGTAATTTTGACCATGCGTCTGCGTAAGCAATTGCATGCATTCATCGAAATAATCCAGCCCACCACGCATAGCAAGCCTGTTTTTCACCTTTTGCCCCAAGGGCTTAGGGTCCTTTTCCTGCTTAGCATCCTCAACAATTTTAGCAAAAGTCTGAAGCATCAACTCCTGCAAACTGCGCTGTTGTTCTTTGAGCGTCTCCAACTTTTGTCTGCCCCGAAAATGTATCGTTCGCATGCGCCGAATCAGCATATCGACCAGCTCGTCTTTGGTCTTGCGTTTGATCACATACAACAAGCTCAGCAATAAAGTATGTCGCTTGCCATCATCTGAAATCCCTCGCATATTGGACAACTCATAGGCATAAGCCTGCGCCCCGAAATTCTCAATTTTGGTATAGCGAATTCCCTCCAATAACGGATCTTGCTCCAACAGACTTTCAAGCCAATACCAGCGAGCCATCCATGCTTTAATCTCCGAAAGTTTGGCCACCGCAGGGAAGTCCTTTAGGCGAGTAAATGGACTTGACAATTCGCCCTTTTGGACCATCAGCAATGCATCCAAATCCTTCCGTTGTTGCTCAGAAAGCCGGTTTTCCACCATCTCAAACAATTGCAGATGCACCTGTTTTCGCACCTCATACACCAGGCGGTGAAGCGTTTCAAAAGAGGGCAAGACAAAGCCATGACGCTGAAGTTGTTCCACACTCGCATTGATCAAATCTGCCGGATCAGCCATGCTCATCGCCAGCTCTTTGACCAGCTCACGAACACATTCCTGCCCACCTTCCGCATAGGGCTTCACCTTCAGAAACTGACGAATTCCCGCTTGGATTTTACGCAACAGCCGATCACTGATTTCCCAATGAACTGACCGCTCCATCGAAGTTTCCAGATAAAATTTCCAACTATCGGGCACCTGTTCCACTTTCGGAAAGTAGCCCAAATGAAGGTAGGCTTTCAGCAATAGCAGAAACACCGCCTGCGTGTTGGCGTCACGAGAAAAATCTTCCGCATACCTGCGTTCAGTATCATTCAAAAATAAAACAGACCGAAGGTCCTCTTCACTGTAATTGACATCAAAAACAGGATAAACAGTACGTTGTGCAATAGCCATAGCAAAATCAGAAATCAAAGCCGAAAAGTAAGGCTTTCACCCTGATTTACCTGCGGTACTGTACACAATTAATGAACATTAAAACGCATCATTATGAATCATAAAAACACTTCATAAAAAGCATTAATATGTCTAAATTATTAGGTCATAATACCTTAAATGCTTACAGCCCAAAAAATGAACCGAACCATCGCCTACATCCGCACATCCACCCAACAACAAGAGGTGGACAACCAAAAGCTACAATTGCTCGAATATGCCAACCAGCAAAAGCTAAACATTGATGAATTTTTGAGCATCCAAATTTCCTCCCGAAAGACCACCGTCCAAAGACGCATCGATGAGCTGATCCAAAAATTGGAGCCATTGGACACACTCATCGTAACCGAAATATCTCGGCTCGGCCGGAGCACCTCCGAAGTGATCCAATTGATCAACAGCCTGCTCGAAAAAGGCATCCGACTCATCGCCATCAAACAAGGTCTCGACCTGCGCCAACATGATATGAATTCCAAAATTACGGTTACCCTATTTTCACTGCTCGCAGAACTCGAACGAGACCTGATCAGCATCCGCACCAAAGAAGCCCTGGCGATCAAAAAGCAACAAGGTATCCGGCTGGGCAAACCCAAGGGCACCCTCCAAAAAAGTAAGTTTGATAAAGACCTCGACCAAATCAAAGAGCTCCTCACCCTCGGCGTATCCATCCGAAAAATCGCCCGCATCCTTGGCTACACCAACCCCACAGGCATCGCCCGATACATCAAAACCCGACAACTCATGGCACAAATCAAACCGAAATACTGATCGTTTGACTCTAAAATTAATTGTATTATTATTAGTGATGGGTGTTTATGGTAGATCGAAAATAAGTATTTGATGGCTGTCTATATTGAGAAAGGATGGTGTTTGTGTCTTGGATTAATTATAAATGGATGTTAGATGGGTGTTTTTTGTACTGATTTTTGCATAAAACCGCCCTGAGAGGCCGCCAGAGGGTTTCGTGCCGGATTTGCAGTTATGTGGAACATACCCGAATATGGGTGAGGATCAGGTATTCGATGCTGACTTTCCTGTGGCTTTGGATGCCTCACTTGATCTACCCGACCACCCAAAAGCTGGGCAAGGCAGGGGAGTTCGTCACCACCATCGACAGTGAGCAACCGACCGTGACCACCTATGATGTGATGAACCGTAGCCTGAGCGTTACTTTGCCCGATGACAGCAAAACCACCACCACTTATGGTTTCGGCAAGGACCGAGAGGGCTTGCGACAGTTCAAAACGACCGTCACCGACGCCAATGGGGTCAGCAGTGCGCAGTTTACCGATGTGCGAGGACGGGTTACGGCCATGCAGAATGCCATGGATACCTGGACCAGCTTCCGCTACAATGCCATCGGTGAGCAGATTGCCAGCATCAATCCGATCGGTGCCATGACCAGCAGTGTGTATGACCTGATTGGCCGACGGATTGAGCGCCATCATCCTGATGCTGGGCGGACCCAGTACCATTATGATGCGGCGGGCAATATGACTGAACTGATCACCGCCAATCTGGCGGAGCAGGGCGTGGGTATTCTCTATAAATATGACCACGAGCGCCTGACCGATATTGAGTACCCGATCAACCCAGAGAACAATACCCACTTTGAATATGGGGCCGCCAATGCGCAACACAACCGTGTGGGGCGTATCCATTGGCAGTCGGATGCTTCGGGTGCACAAGAGTTCACCTATGGCAAACTGGGTGAAGTCACCAAAACGGTGCGCACCATCATCATGCCTGATTTTGAGCCCCTGACTTACACCACCGAAACCACCTACGACACCTGGAACCGCCTGACGGAGATGATTTATCCTGATGGTGAAAAGGTGACTTATGAGTACAATACGGGGGGCTTGCTCAAGCAAATGTATGGTGAGAAAGACGGCAACCGATACGCCTATGTCGATCAGTTGGGCTATGATAAATTTGAGCAACGGACCTTCCTGAAATACGGCAATGGGACGGTGACCAATTACAGCTATGAGCCCAAACGTCGCCGACTGTCGAATATGCAGGCTTATACCGCCAAGGGCCGAGCGATGATGGACAATCATTACGGCTATGATGCGGTGAACAATATTTTGAGCCTAGAAAACCGTGCGGAAAAGCCCGAAAGCAACCTGATGGGTGGGGGTAGTATTTATAATTATCAATATGATGAACTTTACCGCCTCACCCATGCCGAAGGTCAGCATTTTAGCAGTAACCATGAGCACCGCTATCAGCTGGAGATGGCCTACAATAAGGCGGGAGCGATCACGCATAAATCGCAGGAGCATCAGCGGAAAGGGGATGACGACAGCGACTGGAGTCCACGCAAGAAGACCACCTATACGCAGGATTATACCTATGGGCAGGAGCAACCGCATGCACCTATTCATATCGGTCGAAAAACCTATGCCTACGATCCGAACGGTAACCTCAGTGGTTGGACAGACGACCTGAGCGGTCAGCGCCGAAACCTCGCCTGGGATGAAGAAAATCGCATTCGTGCTATCGCCGATAATGGTAACACATTTAATTACATCTATGATGCCAGTGGCACCCGAGTGCTCAAAGGTAAAACCATCGGGCAGAGCATTGACATCAACGGAAAGCGAAAAGGAGGTAAGGGAAGCATCGGCAACAACACCATCTATGTGAACTCTTATTTGGTGCTTACCAGCGGAGGCTACACCAAACACTTTTACATCGAAGGGCAGCGCATCGTCTCCAAGATCGGCAACAGCAAGCTCGATGCCGACCAAAAGAAAACCGCAGGCAACGGCAAGGTCAACTACAGCCAAAAGAGAGATTTGGTTTTCGATGGCTTCGTGAAAAACCTGAAGTTCCTCGGCAAAGACGGATCTTTCCTCACCCCAGGGAATTCAGGGAAGATTCCTCCAGGGCAGATTAAGCCAGGCGGTGGCAACGGCGGAGGAAATGGTGGCGGTTCTACCGAAAAATTTGCATATTACTACCACCCAGACCATCTGGGCTCTTCTTCCTTCATCACCGATGCGAGCGGGGAGGTTTACCAACATTTGGAGTATTTTGCCTATGGAGAAACTTTTGTAGAAGAGCATTCAAATACCCATAGAACGCCATTCTTGTTCAATGGAAAGGAACTGGATGATGAGACAGGGCTGTATTATTATGGTGCGAGGTATTATGATCCGAGAGGGAGTGTGTGGTTGAGTGTGGATCCGATGGCGGAGAAGTATGTAACTACTTCAGGTTATGTATATACATTGAGTAACCCTATCTTATATTCAGATCCAGATGGCCGTGATGCACAAGTATCTGTCAAGGGAAATACTATTAATGTTTCGACTACTATTCATATTTATGGTTCAGGAGCGAATCAAGGAGTGGCTGAAATGATGCAGGCAA